>DLCS01000236.1 GCA_002480735.1 Bacillaceae bacterium UBA7792
AGAAAAATTAGGCCATTCACTGTATCAAGAACTGTCCACATGCCTAGAGGGGATGACAGACCTGGATCCGGCCATTTTCGTGATTCGTCTTACTGGGCATGAGAGAATTGGATTAACCGAAATGCAGGCTGCTTCTGTTTTGAAGCTGGAATCCACCCTCTACCACTATCAGTTCTTGGCCTTGCTGCATGAAATGATGAATAGGCTACTTGAGGGAAAAAGTAGCTATCCTCTTTTGTATAGTATGATCTCGGATTTACACAATGAAGCATTGTTAACAGATTCGACCAAAAAGACCTATCAGCTTTTAAGCAAGGGGTATTCGATTGAAGAGATCGGCAAGATTCGAAAATTAAAGGTTAATACCATTCAAGATCATGTTGTTGAGCTTGCCTTACAGTTGACGGATTTTGATATTACCCCATATGTTAAAGAGGAGAAAATCGTGCGCATTATCGAGGCGAAGGATAAGACGGGCTCAAAACAGTTAAGACATATGAAGGAGATCGTTCCTGAAGCAAGCTATTTCGAAATTCGCTTAGTTATGTCAAGGTATGGAGAAGAAAAATGAAGCAAGACTTGAAGGGAATTTTACAAACCCATTTCCAATTTCATTCTTTTAAAGAAGGACAAGAAGAGGTTATTTCATCTGTTTTGAATGGCAGGCATACAGTCGCAGTTCTTCCGACCGGCACAGGCAAATCACTCTGCTATCAGCTCCCCGCCTATATCATGACTGGCACCGTTGTGATTATTTCCCCGCTCCTTTCTCTTATGCAGGACCAGGTGGAACAAATTCGGATGAGAGGTGAAAAAAGAGTGGTTGCCCTCAACTCCTTCCTAGAGCGTGATGAAAAATTAAGGATCTTAAATCAGCTTGACCATTTTCGATTCATCTTTATTTCACCAGAAATGTTACAGATGGAATCTGTCCAAAAGCGCTTGAATCGGATGAAAATCGCTCTATTTGTTGTTGACGAGGCTCATTGTATATCGCAATGGGGCTATGATTTTCGACCGGATTATATGAAGCTAGGAATCATTAGGGAGAGGCTTGGAAATCCTTTGACCCTTGCGTTAACAGCAACGGCGACGAGAGCTGTCGTGGAAGACATCGCTCAAGCTTTGAAGCTGAAGGAATGGAGTGAGTATATCTCCTCCGTGGATCGTCCAAACATCGCCTTAATGGCTGAAGAGCTCCAAGATTCAGAGGAAAAAGACAGACGGCTAGTTGAACTCGTTTCGCTTCTACAGGGGCCTGGGATTATTTATTTTTCCAGCAAAAAAAAGGCTGAGGAATCGGCACTCCTTTTAAGATCACAGGGAGTCAAGGGAGTGATGGCCTATCATGGCGGAATGGACCAGGAGAATCGGATCCTTATTCAGCAGCAATTCATCCATGGCCAGATCGATATCATTTGTGCAACAAGTGCCTTTGGGATGGGGATCAACAAGGAAAATGTTCGTTATGTCATTCATTATCATATGCCCCTGCAGCTTGAATCCTATCTGCAGGAAATTGGCAGAGCGGGAAGGGATGGAGAAAAAAGTGTCGCCATCCTGTTATATGCAGCTGGTGATGAGGCATTGCTCCATTTTCTTATTGAAAGCGAGCTGCCGAGCGACCTCCAAATCGATAGAATGGTACAATGTTTAAAGGAAAAGACCTATACTGCCCTCTGGGAGGAAGAAGAATCGCTCGTAGCACTAGCTGGCTTGAGTGAGAATCAAAGGCGGATCATGAGTGATTTTTTGAGGAATTTGGAGCGGGCAAATGTTAAAATAGAAGAAGCATTATTAAATTTCAAGCAATTTATAAAGGACCGGAATGATTACAAAAGAAGGCAAGTGCTTCAGCTGAAAACATGGATCCATTCCCGCCAATGTCGCCGAGAGCTCATCTTAAAATATTTTGACGAACAAAAGAATTTTCAGGTTGAAAATTGCTGTGACATTTGTGGTCTAAATCTTTATGATTACCAAATAAAAAAGGGCAATCTAGAACAGAAGGATGAACCATTTAACTGGAAACATTATTTATCCGCAATTCTATTAAAAAAGTGAGCATATCCATATGAATAAACAGCAGTATACCAACTTAATCAATCAACTAACGGATCGAGAAATCATGTTTCATCTCCTTCTAACACAGCTCATTCTGATCGTGATATCCACGATTTTGGGCTTCTTCTTATTTGATGACCTTTCCGCCTTCCTCCACATCTTCGGGTGGCATGATGTGAATATTTGGAAGGTGGGCGGTTGTATAGGCTTAGGTGTCGTGATTCTAGACCTTGTTCTAATGAAGCTGCTTCCACCGTCTTACTACGATGATGGAGGTCTTAACGAAAGGCTGTTTCAAAGCAAACCGATTTGGCAAATTGCAGCCATTGCTGCGATGGTGGCGATAAGTGAAGAAATTTTATTTCGTGGAGTCATTCAGACTCATTTTGGTCTCATTATCTCAAGCTTGATTTTTGCTGTTATCCATTATCGCTATTTATTCAATTTGTTTTTATTTGCCAATATCATGGCGTTGAGCTTTTTAGTTGGTTATATCTATCTCGTAACGGGTAATCTCCTCGTTACGATATTTATGCATTTTGTTATTGATTTCCTATTGGGATTAGTGATTCGATTTTCAAAAAAGAAAAGTCCTCGTATCCAGGAGGGGATGAACCATGAATAAGGAAGAACCGCTACGGGATCAAGCGGAACGGCTGAGAAAAAGAATCGCAAAGAAAGATAGTTCTCTACCAGAAGTCGATGCTGAAGGTGCTTTGCCTCCGAGAAGCAGAGTTCATCAGCATAAAAAGAAAAGAACGAGATGGAGATTAAAATACCCAATTATCCGCCTGTTAGCCCTTTTCTTTATCCTTCTGCCAATCGTATGCTTTAGTCTTTATACCATTAATGAAAATAATAAAAAAGGCGAGACAGAGCCAGTTAGTACCGAACAGGAAAACTATGAAACGGTTAACTTTGACAATGGAGACGAAGACCACCAGCAGGATGAAAAAGAAAACCCTGATGATAACAAAGAAAATGTGAATGAATAAATTGGAAGGAAAGCATCGTTGCAACACGCAGCGATGCTTTTTCGATCATAAAGAATTGGACAAGATCATATAAATTTATAAGGATTTCTGGCAAGAGGGGGGCATATTATGGAGTCATCGATCATTTTGCTTGATGACAGGACGGATCAAGCGACAAAACAGATGCTTCAGAAAGTAGTGGAGAGAAAAAAGAAATTCGATGTCTTTACCTTTAGGCATTTGCTTGTAATGTGGACAACGGTTATCTCTGCCTTCTTATATTTCTATTATCTCTATGATACCATTGCCGTACCTTATTCCTATTCCTTCGCGGCAATGTTTTCAGCCTTTTTCAATCAAACGTACAATCTTTATGCGATGATCTTGATTGGAGGCTTGTATGGTTTGATGAATCTTTTAAAAGAAAAAAAGGATAAGGCCGAAAAGGAATATCATGCGCTTAGATGTGAAATCATCGATAAAAGCAAGGATCTATGGAAGAATGAGGACGCATGGAAAAACCGCCATCTTGTCTTCGAAATGATGAAAAAAAATTTCGATATTAACTTATATCATGAAAACAAATGAGAAGATATTGAAAGAAAAGCTTATCTTTGTTCGTATTTTGCCACAAATGAAAAAGGATTTGAATGATGATTTGTGGAATTATTGTAAGTGTGCTTATACTAACCTTGAGGTGATAACTATGTTTGTGAAAAACATTATGATTCCGAAACATCATACCCACACGGTTCAACATGATGAACCATTAAGGATTGCACTGGAGAAGTTGGAGCAGCAGAAAATTGATGCCCTGCCTGTATTAAATGGAAATAAATACATTGGAGTACTGACTCGGTATAATCTATACAAGGAATTTTTTGAATCAAATGTGACTAGAGAAGAATATCTGCAAAATACAGCTTGCAAAGACATTGCCACCCATCAGGATAAATACTTGAAGGGCCAGGAGATTTTTGAAAAAACACTCCTTGAGCTAAAACATTTTCCTTTGCTTGCTGTCGTGAATGACAAGCTTGAATTCTTGGGAATCGTCACTAGATTTGATGTGTTGGAGCAATTTCAATCTGCATTTGGCGTCCAGCGACCAGGGGTTAGGATTGCATTCACATCGATCGAGACGGAGGGAAGGCTTGCTCGCCTTGCGGAAATTGCCCATCATTTCCATGAGCATATTATTTCACTTGTTACTTTCGATGAAACCGATAAATTGGTTCGAAGAATTGTTATGAAAATTGAAAAGAAGGATAATATCGAAAGATTTGTGAAGAAATTAGAAGACTCTGGATTCCGGATTCTCGATATTCATGAGGATTAGATATCATTCATTTGAATAAGCAAGAAATAAAATCCCTCTCATAGATTAATATGGGGGGATTTTTTATGCGAAAAAAAATGGTTCTTCTATTACTTGGATTTTTGTGTGGCAAGTTATTTATTGAATGGTTCCCAATTGGACTTCCGGTTGATTTTTCCAAGTTTCTCCTTGCCCTTGTCCTGCAACCCTTTGATTTCCTGATTGCCTCCATTTTCTTCATAGCTGGATTTCTCATGAATGCTGTTATTTTGGAGAATGGGGTAAGGCAGATAACCATGTTTGTTTATCGAAAACAGGTCGTAATGGAAGATTTATTAATTTTCTTGTTCCTGTTACTCGGTTTCTGTATTTTATTCATATCTGGATTTTGGCAAACGATGGTTTTTTTCTGTTTTTCACTACTTTATGGTATGATTTCAATAGATTTCAAACGACTGATAGTCTGATGAGTATTACAAAAGTTGGGGAGGATTTATGTTATTTATTTTTCTTATTATGCTCCTTGCTCTTGGAGCAGGGTTACTCATGTATATGTATCAGCTCGCTCATTCTGATCATATCGTTTACCATGAAATACCTTTTCCTAATTTCCCAGAGTCTTTCGGGGAAATTAAAATATTTTTTATTTCTGATATACATAAGCGTGTGATATCCGATTCTCTACTAGAGGGCGTAAGAGGAAAGGTGGATTTAGTTATTATTGGTGGGGACCTTTTGGAAAAGGGGGTGCCAATTGAGCGGGTTGAAGAAAATATCAAAAAGCTTAAAGATGTCGCTCTTACCTACTTTGTTTGGGGCAATAACGATTATGAAATGAACCCTCGTCTCTTAGATGGCCTCCTCTTAAAATATGGGGTAAAAGTATTAGACAATACGGCGGTTTCCTTTGAATCGGAAGAAGGAGATCGTTTCGTCCTTTTAGGAGTGGATGATCTTACAAAACATAGGGATAGACTGGATTTGGCTTTGCAGGATGCGGAGGAAGGCTTCAGGCTTCTCGTGAGCCATAATCCGAATATTGTCGCTAAAATAAAGAAGAAGGACAAAATCTCCCTCGTTTTAAGTGGGCATACCCATGGAGGGCAAATTCGCATTTTTGGGATGGGTCCATATGAAAAGGGAGAGCTTAAGACCCTCGAGCAAACGATGCTTTTAGTGAGTAATGGCTATGGAACCACTTCATTGCCTTTAAGGCTAGGGGCGAAACCAGAGGCTCATTTGATTACCTTAAGAAGGGAATCGTGAAAAACCCCATATAGACGACTCACCATCTAATCAATTTTTCATAGACTAAACCAAGAGTTGTCACAGCAGGGGGCAAAAATCATGCGCATTGAGCGATTAACTTATAATAAAATTAAAATTTTTCTTACGTCCGATGATTTAACAGAACGAGGGCTAACGAAAGAAGATATTTGGAAGGATTCATTAAAGTGGCACCAGCTTTTTTCAGATATGCTTGAGGAAGCTAGTACCGAACATGGTGTTTGCATTGAAGGATCTGTTGCCGTTGAGATCTTTTCCATGCAAGCCCAAGGGATGATCATGATTGTAACGATGGGAGAGGATGAAAGCGCCCTAACCGATGGTTTTTTTGATATTGCTGTCACCACTCAGGATTTTGAGGATGTATTATTTGAGTTTGACAATATCGAGCATGTCATTCAATTGTCGAAGCAGCTTTTGACAGTTGAATATTCTGGCGGTGATTTATATGCACATAAGGATCAGTATTACCTCTATTTTCAAGAAGAGAATCTCGCTCACTCAAAGGATATTCTGGCCATTTTATCTGAATATGGTCATCTCTCATTAGTGAGTATTCATTATTTGCGAGAATACGGTAAGGAAATAGTGAAGGATCAAGCGATTGAAACGCTTGCGAATTACTTCGGGTAGAAGGAAGAATTAAGGAAGTACATTTTAGGCACTGGTTAAGAAATGGGTTATATCAATATAATATTAAGGATCGTATTTTATCAAGTATACAAGCCCCCTTTCTAATGACTTAAGGGGGATAGATTTGTTATTATTGGAATTTAAAAACCTATTAAAATAACCATGGTAACGTTTACATTTATTTACGTAAATATGCTGAATATACACTTTTTTATCTTGCATTAATTATCCAAACGTGTATACTTGTGACTGAAAGATGACAATATCGAATGGATTCTAGGAGGTTAATTTTCAATGGTAGCCGAGAAAGGTACTGAAAATATAAATCAGGAAGACAAGCTAGATGTCTTAAAGTCAACTCAAACGGTTATTCATAATGCACTTGAAAGACTTGGATACCCAGAAGAAGTCTACGAACTGTTAAAGGAACCGATGAGATTAATGACAGTCAAAATCCCAGTAAGAATGGACGATGGATCTGTCAAAGTCTTTACTGGCTACCGTGCACAGCATAATGATGCTGTGGGCCCAACTAAAGGAGGCATTCGTTTTCACCCTAATGTAACGGAAAAAGAGGTTAAAGCACTGTCCATTTGGATGAGTTTGAAATGTGGTATTGTTGATCTCCCATACGGTGGTGGAAAAGGTGGAATCGTTTGTGATCCGCGCGACATGTCATTTAGAGAACTAGAAAGATTGAGTCGAGGATATGTAAGGGCTATTAGTCAAATTGTTGGCCCAACAAAGGATATTCCAGCACCAGATGTTTTCACAAATTCTCAAATTATGGCATGGATGATGGATGAATACAGCCGCATTGATGAGTTTAATTCGCCAGGCTTTATTACTGGTAAACCGCTCGTATTAGGTGGTTCCCATGGCAGAGAATCTGCAACCGCTAAAGGGGTTACGATCTGTATTGAAGAAGCGGCTAAGAAGAAGGGAATCGATATTAAAGGTGCTCGTGTTGTTGTACAAGGGTTTGGAAATGCCGGTAGTTTCCTATCGAAATTCATGCATGATGCGGGAGCGAAGGTAATTGGAATCTCTGACGCTTATGGTGCATTATATGATCCGGACGGATTAGACATAGATTATTTGCTTGATCGCCGTGACAGTTTTGGAACGGTTACAAAGCTGTTTAATAATACGATAACGAATAAAGAATTATTAGAGCTTGATTGCGATATTTTAGTACCTGCTGCAATTGAAAATCAAATCACAGAAGAAAATGCCCATAATATCCGCGCAAAAATAGTCGTAGAAGCTGCCAATGGACCAACGACTTTAGAGGCTACTCAAATCCTAACGGATAGAGGAATCCTGCTGGTACCAGATGTATTGGCATCTGCGGGTGGGGTAACCGTTTCCTATTTTGAATGGGTACAGAATAATCAAGGTTATTACTGGTCCGAAGAAGAAGTGGAAGAGAAGCTGAAAGCGGTTATGGTTAAGTCCTTCGAAAATATTTATAATACGTCTCAGACACGTCGAGTGGATATGCGTCTAGCTGCTTATATGGTTGGAGTAAGAAAAATGGCAGAAGCATCAAGATTTAGAGGCTGGATCTAATAATTAGTGTTATAATATTTATGAAACTCGTCCTAAGGGCGAGTTTTTATACTTCTAAAGGAGTGGACGGTTGTGAAGCAGGAAGATGTCATTATCATTGGGGGAGGTCCCTGTGGGTTAGCTGCCGCAATTGCTTTGAAAAAAATCGAAAAAAACCCATTAGTGATTGAAAAAGGAAATATTGTGAATGCAGTCTATAACTATCCGACCCATCAAACCTTTTTTAGCACGAGTGAAAAGCTTGAAATTGGGGATGTCCCTTTTGTAACAGAGGAATACAAACCGAAACGAAATCAGGCTCTCGTCTATTATCGGGAAGTAGTAAAAAGGGAAAAACTAAGAGTAAATGCATTTGAAAAGGTCGTATCAGTGGAAAAGACCAAGGAAGGAAGCTTTGTTGTTACGTCGGATAAGGCAGAATATACATGTCAAAATGTTGTGATCGCAACAGGCTATTATGATAATCCAAACTATATGAATGTACCGGGAGAAGATCTGCCAAAGGTCTTTCACTATTTTAAAGAGGCCCATCCATTCTTTGATAAAGATGTTGTCGTGGTTGGTGGAAAGAACTCAAGTGTTGATGCAACGATCGAGCTTGTCAAGGCAGGGGCAAGGGTAACGGTAATCTATCGCGGCTCTAGCTTTTCTCCTAACATTAAGCCGTGGATCCTTCCGGAATTTGAATCGCTTATTCGAAACGGAATCGTGAAGATGGAGTTTGATTCCCATGTGAAGGAGATAACCGAGAATCAGGTTGTTTATGAGAAGCAAGGAGAGCTGTTTGAATTAAAGAATGATTTTGTGTTCGCAATGACAGGTTATCATCCAGATCATGCGTTTTTGAAGGAAATGGGTGTGAAAATTGATAGTGATTCTGGCAGACCTATCTTTGATCCGGATACAATGGAAACCAATGTGGAGGGAATTTATATTGCTGGTGTGATTGCAGCTGGTAATAATGCAAATGAAATCTTTATCGAGAATGGCCGCTTCCATGGTGGTCTCATTGCTAAATCTATCCAGGAAAAGGAAATGGACTGAATTCATTTGAATTCGGTCCATTTTTAATGCAATTAGCTCTATAACGAGAAGGCTTCCTCGATTTCTTTTAGATTCTTCTTAGCTGCTAAAAGA
>DLCS01000235.1 GCA_002480735.1 Bacillaceae bacterium UBA7792
GAAAATTCTAATTATCGGCAAATCGAATCTACTTGTCGGCATGAGGCTCCATGCTCTAATTTTTGCTAGTGTGGTGGAGACCCCATTTATCGCTCTTTCCTACGATCCGAAGATTGATGCATTTGCAGAAATCAGTGGACAGGAAGTAGCTGGTCATGTGAATGAACCAGGTTGGGATGAACACTCAATCTACCAGCTTATTACGGATAAGCTCGAGCATGAGCAGGAAGAAATCGCACAATTGCGAGAAAAAGTCCTTCCACTTCGGCAAAAGGCGAAGGAAACTGCGCGTCAAGCGATTGAATACTTCAAATTATAATTAGGAGTCCTTGTAAAAGAGGGCTCTTTTTAGTTTTCCTACGGACGTTTCGGAGAATATCGGTCACTTTGGAGAATATATCGGTCCTTAAATCAATATATCGGTCAAAATCCAGAAATATCGGTCAAAACCCCTTCGAAATCGGTCAAACCTAAAACCACATGAATCTTTCGTCTTATTTTTAGTATTTGCGACAAAGATTTCCATAAAATTATGATACAATATGACAGAATCATATTTTAATAGGGAGGGTAGAAAACCAAATGTTGCAAAAATTATCCTATCGGATCTCCATCCTTGTCGTAGCCTGTCTATTTCTCACATCCTTGGCGAGCAAGGAGGCATATGCGAGCCTTAAGGACATTCCAACCGGCTATGCCAAAGAAATTAACTATCTCCTAGACCGGAATGTTGTTACGGGATACCCCGACAAAACCTTTGGCCCAAAGTTGAATGTGACAAGAGAAGAAGCAGTAACCATGGTAGGAAGGGCACTTGGCTATAATGGCAAAGAGCGCCAAACCTCCTTCAAGGATGTCCCGGCAACCGCCTGGTCTTCAGGCTATATTGAAACAGCTTATCAAAATAAGCTTCTCACGAAAGCCTCTGATGGAAAATTTCGTCCTAAAGACAAAATGACAAGAGGAGAAATGGCTTACCTTATTCAAAGGGCTTTTAACCTCACGGAGAAAGGAACAGTCTCCATTTCTGATGTCAAAGCATCTGGGTCGTTATATGAGGCAATCAATGCGATTGTAACGGCAGGTCTATCCAACGGTTATCCCGATGGAACCTTCAAACCGAACAATGCGATGACAAGGGAAGAGTTTGCTTTATTTGTCGCTAGAGGACTGAACGAAGAATTCCGTGTCTCTATGAATCTGGAACCAATTGGAGAAGCGTATGTGAACGCTAGCTCCTTAAATGTGCGCACTGGTCCAAGCACAAATTATTTAGTCGTTGGGACCCTTGCAAACGGAACTTTAGTGACGATCTACAAAAATGAAGGCAGCTGGGCTTACATATCGGCTGGTAGCTTGCGTGGTTATGTCAGCCAAAGCTATTTAGTAGATTCTCTACCGACACCACCTACACCACCGGCACAAGAGCCAGAACCAACCCCATC
The DNA here is from genome assembly GCA_002480735.1 of Bacillaceae bacterium UBA7792. Classification (GTDB taxonomy): domain Bacteria; phylum Bacillota; class Bacilli; order Bacillales; family Cytobacillaceae; genus Robertmurraya; species Robertmurraya andreesenii. The sequence goes on from DLCS01000235.1 coordinate 1,446, forward strand.
TACTGAAAAAATTATCGCCATTGATGCGGGCCATGGTGGGAAGGACCCTGGTGCCATTGGCAACGGTCTTCAGGAAAAAGAAATCAACCTCGCTATCGCCTTAAAGGTTGAAAAAATCCTAAAGGATAAAAGGTATACCGTCGTCATGACACGAACCGATGATACCTTCCTAGAATTAAGCGAACGTGTCGATGTAGCCGTCAAACAGAAAGCAGACACATTTGTCAGCATTCATACGAACTCAGCGGCTAACAGTAGTGCGAGTGGAACAGAAACATACTACAGCACGGCATCCTTAAATCCTAGAGCAGAAAATAGCAAGAAGCTTGCAACGTTCATCCAAGACCGCCTATATAAAGCGCTAGGAACATCGAATCGTGGTGTGAAAGAGGCTGGATTTCATGTTATCAAGAAGACCCCACTGCCATCTGCATTAGTAGAACTTGGGTTCATTACCAACAAAAATGATTCTACAAAGCTAGCTTCAGAAGAATATCGGGATAAAGCAGCCGAAGCTATTGCATTGGGAATTGTAGACTACTATAATTGGAGAAAATAGAAAACGGACAAGCTTAGTTTTGTCCGTTTTTTTGTGAAAGGCTCACGCCGCCGTACATAGATTAGGTGATCCACCTAAGAAAGAGTCTTTTAGAATCTCAGCTTGCTAGATAAGGAGAGTCAACGATGAAAAAACAATTCCTTCTCTTTTTAACAGCCATTCTTATAATCATGAGCATCCCTCTTTATCCTTCGGCTGAACAACAGAACGAAAGGTTCCTTATCCAGTTTAAGAACTCTATAGATGAGAAGCTTCTCAAAGATGAATCCATTGAGATTCACCATGTATTTGAGAGCATTTCGGCGGTTTCAGCAACCGTTCCCTCTGCTAAACTATCGTATCTGCAAAGTCAACCCAATATATTAAGAATTGAACCTGACCATGTGGTTGAAACAAGCGGGCAATTTGAGAACTGGGGTCTCAGCAAGCTTCTTGCGAATGAAGCCAAGACAAATGGCTGGACAGGAAAAGGAATCAAGGTAGGCATCATCGATACCGGGGTTCGACCCGACCATCCAGATTTGAAATTGGCAGGTGGCGTTACTTTTGTAGAAGGTACGAACTCCTATGCCGACGATGAAGGCCATGGGACCCATGTGGCTGGAATTATTGGAGCTCTTGATAACGATATTGGTACAGTGGGGATAGCACCCGGGGCAGAGCTCTATGCGATTAAATCCTTAAATAATGTAGGGGTTGGCAACCTATCAGATGTCATTGCTGGAATCGAATGGGCTATTGAAAAGAATTTAGATGTGATCAATTTAAGCTTAACCTCCGAACAAAGCTCATCGATTCTGGAAAGAGTGCTGGACAGAGCTTATAACCATGGAATTCTCATTGTCGCAGCATCAGGTAACTCCCAGACAACCTTACCGGCTACAACAGACGTGCTATACCCAGCAAGATATCAGAGTGTAATTGCGGTAGGTTCCGTGAACAGCCAACTAAATCGCTCAAGGTTTTCCTATTTTGGCCCATCATTAGAATTCGTGGCGCCTGGTGAGAGAATCTATAGTACTTATAATCAACCAGACTATCAATACGGCTATGGAACGTCGATGGCCGCACCCTATGTGGCAGGAATCGCCGCATTATACAAACAAGCCTATCCAGAACTAAACCAACGGCAGATTCGTGAGCTCATGCAAAACAACGCCCTTGACTTAGGGGAGCTAGGGAAAGATCGGAACTTTGGCTATGGCTTAGTTCAAGCACCGACAACAGAGAGAGTATTTGCGGACGTTCCAAGCGGTGAGTGGTACACGGATGAAATTAGTTTTTTATATGAGAAAGGAATTGTAACAGGATATGGCGATAAAAAATTCCTCCCTAATCACCCAGTCACTCGCGCCGAAGCGATTACGATGATCGGGAGAGCCTTAGAATATGACGGGACACTGCGGGCTACTCGATATCCAGATGTAAATAGCGGACACTTTGCTTCAGGGTATATTGAAAAGGCCAGTGAGGAACAAATCATTACTGGTTATCCAGGCGGCAGCTTCAAACCGAATGCTTCTATTATCCGTGGAGATGTGGCAGTCATGCTACAAAGGGCCTATCATTATATCTCTTCAACAAAATCCGGTTTTTCTGACGTAACGGATGACAAATATTATGCGGATCCTATTTATGCATTGCTAGACAATCAAATTACAGAAGGCTACCCAGATAAGACCTTCAAACCGTTGAACAACATCACAAGAGCAGAATTCTCTGTCTTCCTTGCGAGGGTGTTGGATGCTTCCTTTCGATAAATTATACGAAACCATCAAAAAAAGCGAATGACCAGCGGCCATTTCGCTTTTTTTTACTTTTTGAGTGCGCTATATAATAAGGAAGAGAACTCGGCTCTCGTTGTTTTCTTGTCTGCTTTGAATGTTTGATCCTCATAGCCCTTTACGATCTGATGAGATGCTAATGTTTGAATGGAATCATAAGCCCAGAATCCAGAAGACAAATCCTTGAATGAAATCTCAGCTCCGTTTTGCTTCAATTGAAAGGCTCTTGTAATCAAAGTCGCAACCTCTGCACGCGTAATCGGCTCATCCGGCTTAAAGACATTCCCTTCATAGCCATTAAAGAACTGACTTTCTGTGGCGGCGGCAATAAAGTTCACTGCCCAATGTCCTTTCGGAACATCTTCGTACGCGGTTGCATTTGTGCTAGAAGCTTTTAAGGTGAAGGTTGAGCTTAACATCTTCGCTGCTTCTGCTCTTGTAATCGCTTTCTCTGGAAGAAATACATTACCGTCATATCCGCTAATAATTCCTCTATTGCTTAACTCCAGAACCGGTTCATACATCCAAGAAGAAGATGGAACATCAACATATTCTCCTGGTGCTAGTTCATCCTCTATCACTCGTTTCGCTCCAACATAGCGGCTGCCCCAATAATAGGGGTCATTGAGGGAATCAATCTTGATACCCTTAGAAGTGGTAGCCGAGATAAACTTAAGATCTCCTATGTATATTCCTACATGAGAAATGCTTGAACTCGTGGTGGTAAAAAAGACAAGGTCTCCCGGTTTCAAATCCGCTTTCTTCACCGTTTCCCCAACTGTATTCTGTTCTTTTGAGGTTCGCGGTAAGGTAATTCCAACCTTATCAAAAACATAGCTAGTGAAACCCGAGCAATCAAATCCAGCTGGTGTCGTTCCTCCACTCTTATAAGGAACCCCAATGTAGTCTTCTGCGATGGATACGGCCTTCTTCCCTAAATCCTCTGCTGCTTCCCCCTTCAATGAGAACATCGAGGAGAAAGTGAAGATGGCGATCAAAACAAAGGTGAAACGTTTCCTCATAGCATCAACTCCTGGACAAGTTTCGACTTAAACTCTGATTATTATTCTATCATGATATCGAAACCTGTTCGTTTACAGTTGTGTAACAAATAGAAGACAAAATCATGAAGAATAGTAGACACCAGATGGTAAAATTGTTATAATTATGGCTAATTTGGGAAATCAATAAGTTATTAATAGACAAATTACACCAAAATATGATAGGTTATAGGAAACTAGCAACTATTACCTGTTGAAAATTCCCATAAATAAGGTAAGATAAAGGAGTAGCAGGTAATTAAAACAAGAATATTAGACTGCTGGAAAATAAGAAAAAAGTTGACTCACCATTTTTTGTCACTTATACTTAGTCTTGTATTCATCTGCTTTACATTGGGTTTAACTAGTTTGTGAGGTTTATACATACATCAAGAGCAGGATTTTTCCTAATTCTAGAGACAGAAATAATCTCGGAAACTAGTCATTAATTTATGTATTTTATATTAAGGGAGGATATTAGACTTATGGCTTACCAATCAAAGAAACACCGTAAGTTCGTAGCATCTGCTGTTACAGCTGCAGTAGTAGCATCAGCAGTTGCACCAGCAGCTGGATTCGCAGCTGAAGCACCAAAATTCAAGGATGAGATTCCTAACTGGGCTGTAAAATCTGTTGATTATCTAGTAGGCAAGAAAGCAATTGAAGGAAATCCAGATGGAACATTTGCTCCAAATGCTAACCTTACTCGTGCTCAAGCAGCGAAGATTCTTGCATTAACTCTAGACCTTAATGTTGATGACAGTGCTAAGAGCTCTTTCAAAGATGTTTCTGCAACACACTGGGCACAACCTTTCATTGCTGCTATTCAAGCACAGAAAAAAGGCGTAATTGATGGTGATGACAAAGGGAACTTCAACCCTGAAAAGCCGATCACTCGCCAAGAATTAGCAAAAATGGTTGTAACTGCTTATGACTTTAAATTAGATGAGTCAGCTATTTTAGATTTCAAAGATAACACTGGTTGGGGTAAGGAGTTTGTAAACATTCTTGCTAGCCTAGGTGTTGTTGAAGGTGTTGCTGATGGAAAATTCGATCCGAATGCAAAAGTTACTCGTGCTCAAGCAGCAGCTTTTGTACACCGTGCTGAAGTTCCTTCAGAGCGTAAAGATGTTAAAACTTCTGAAGTTAAAATTACTAGTGCAAATGCGATTAACGCTAAAACACTTGAAGTTAAGTTCAATTCAGCTGTAAATACATCAAAAGCTAAAATTACTGTTAAGCGTGGTACAGTATCACCGACCGTGAAGGAAATCAAATTTTCTGAAGATAAAAAATCAGCAACAGTTGAATTTACAACCAATATGTTAGCTGGTGACTATACGGTAACTGTTGAGGGACTTTCCGAGAAAGCTCTAACAAGCACTGTTAAAGTAGAGGCTGAGAAATTAAGTTCTATTGCATTCCTTTCTGATATTGCAGTTATATCAGGCGATAATATTACTACTTCAGTTGTAGCTAAAAATCAATATGGCGAAACAATTAACACGAAAATAAATACATCTACAAATACAAATATTTCTGGTACAACTTCAAAAGGTTCTTCAGTTGCAATTAATTCAAATGGTGTTTTAACTGTAACTGGTTCAACAGGATTATTTAAAGTTGACGATAAAGTTGTAGTAACAATAGTTGATGCTCAAACTGGTATTAGCACAAGCAAAACTTTAACAGTTGCAAAGGCTGCAGCAGTAGAATCAATTAAAGTTGGAGAAATTAAAACTGATGATAAGGATTTAGCTGCTAAAACATTGAATCTAGCAAACTACACAAGCAACGAATCTAAATTCTATATCCCAGTTGAAGTTAAAGACCAATATGGTAATGTGCTTAAAGCTAATGATTTAAACACTGCATTAACAGTTCATTCATCAAACACAAAAATCATTAAGCCAGCCGGTACTAAATTTGTAGATACTGACAATGGTACAGTATTAAAATTCCAAGCTTCTGATGCAACTGCAACTCATGGTACAGCCGTATTAACATTTGTTGCTGCATCTACTGGTAAAACAGCAAATACAAATGTAACTATCAAAGAAAATTCAAAATTAGATGTTGTGACTTTAGAATCAGCATCACTTATTCAAAATAAGGCTTCTGAACTACCAATTTCTATTACTAATACGTATGGAGAAGAAGTAAATTTATATGATGTTTCAGTGAGCGGTTCTGGTAGTGGAACATTAACATTAGATGGTAATACTACAATTACTGCAACTAACGCTACTCTTTCTATTGAAACTGACTATATTAACAAAAAAGCTAAATTAAAAATTACTCCAAGTGGTAAAAATGTAACTGTTCAAGTTGTTACAGCTACTGGTAAAGCACAAGTATTATCTTTAACTGCAGAAGATACTCCGTCTGTATCTGCAATTAAAGGTTTAGACAAAGATTTCGTTTCACAATTAGCTAACGATGCTACTTTAGATACTGATTTGGCATCTGCAGTAGAATTTGTTGACCAATATGGAAACGATATTGCTGCACCGGCATTTGATGCTGCTGATTCATCAGCTGCTTTAGACTATACTGTTTTAGCAAAAGATGCTTCAAATACTGTGACATCATTAAATAATGGTGTTGTAACTGCTTCTAGTACTGCAGGGACAGAAGTATATGAAGTAGTATTAAAAGATGCTAATGGTAACGTATTAGATAAATTAGATGTTACCGTAGGAGTTGTAGATGCTGACAAATTAACTGAATTTAGAATTGGTGATTTGAATAAATTCTACACTGGTGCATCTTCAGCTGCTCACAATCAAACAGTAGAAGTTTTTGGTATAGCAAATGGAAAAGATGTCGTAGTAAACCAATCAATGATTAAAGATGTTTACGCATCAAATGGTTTAACTGGATTTACTGGAGCATCATTTGCTGCTTCAGCAATTAATACAGATAATAAAGATGTAACATCAACTTTAACTGTGTTAGTGGCAAATTCAAAATCAACATATACTTTAACTAAAGAAGTAACTTATAATAGTGCAGCTCCTTTAGCACAAAAAATAGTTACAAAATATGATGGAAAAGATGTAAGTGCAGCTGTTCAGGTACCATTTGCTGAGCTTAATAAAGGATTTACTCCAGCTGCAGTCTCAAAGAGTAAACTACAATTTGTAGCTAAGGACCAGTATGGTGTTCAAGTTGCAGATAATAAGTATACCTTTGTAACAACAAATAGAACTACTGCAGGTACTGTTTCAAGTGCAGGGGTTGGGTCTTCATTTGTTAGTGCAGATGCTGGTAAATCATTACAATTAAATGTTCGTGTTGATGGAGTTTCTACATCTATTAAAGTAATTGCACAATAATTTCTCGAAGTGTGGGGATGGAGGGATACGGTATAGGTACCTCGCTCCATTCCCTCTCGGGAAGTAAATTGATGATAGCAAACTTCTCACTTAAAATGGATTGGTAGACATATAGTCTTTCAACATATGGAAAGCTCTGTGGAGGAAAATCTCTGCGGAGCTTTTCTTTTAGGACTGGTGCCTGTCACTCCCCCAATTTCAATTCAATTTCAATTTCGGGGCCTGAGCCCCACTCAGCTAATGTGGAAGCACGGGGACGGTTCTCCTGCTTCCAAAGATTTCTCTCCGCAAGCGACTTGTCATCCTATTTGTCTACTAATCTTCGACAAAATTAGAGGAATGACAGGCACCTGTCCATTTTAGTTTAGCAGTTACAGAAACAGGGCCTGACCCCCACGTCGATAATGGAGCAACAATTAGACAGTAGATTTAATAAATTATCCGCTCGACATTCTTATATTCCTGCTGTATTAAAGACTACTACACCCTACAAATTCCACCAGAATTACGCTTTTAATAATTTACCTCAATCCTGTCCCCCTTATCAACACAGTTGAAATGGATTGTACATTCACTAGTCCCTTCGAACCTACGTCTATATGGTATGAGATAATTTTTATTTCTCTTTATTTTGAAACCTTAACTATTATAGGATCGTATAATTACTTAGAATCGGAGGGGATAAATGATGATAAAACTTGATGATTTTCTAACCAGGCTATTTTCTAGTAGGATAACAATTATTATCATGGGTTTATTAACAATATTATCTGCATTTATTGCTTTCCTAAAGGTTGATGATATGGAATTAAATGAGCTTTTACAAGGTGTAGCACTATTGAATATTACAATTGCAATAGGATTAGCTGCGGTTTCTATTAGCCTTGATAAAGAAAGAAAAACACTTTTATTACTCAATGATATTATTCTGATTATGTTAATAAGTGTTTTAAGCTATTTTTTATCCATGTGGGGAGAAGTAACACTTATGAGAGGTTATTTTTTTATATCAAGTTTAATGATTATCACTATAATATTACGTGTTTTTAGACATATATTTCAGTATATTGAAAGCAATTATTTTGAGAATAGGAAGAAAAATAAGGGGCATTAATAGATTTCGTGGGTCGATGGGACAGGTTCCTTGGGAACTTTTGGGCATGATCCCTGCTCAGCTAAAGTGTCCAGCGTTGATGCGTTGAAGTGAGTTAGAAATTACGGGACCTAACCCACAACCGTCCCATTCCCTCCTGGAGGGAAAAGTGATGATGGCAAACTTCCCACCACATAGAGTGGAATGTTAGAAGCACAGGGACGGTTCTCCTGCTTCCTACAACCAGCTTTGATTGGTAGACGTATAGGCCTTCAAATATGGGCATCCTTACGGAGTGGGATTTCCGTGGTTTTTTGTAAGCCTATATTTAAATTAGAGATATAATATAATCCTGTTGCACGTCCTAGTATGATACGAGTATCAGTTTTTAAAAATGGTGGATATCTAATTACCCTAGAAAAATATTGAATGCATAATGACAATTCTCCTCCATGCCTTTTCATTTTATTTAGACGAGAGTTGTAGATGATGAGATCTGTGTTGGCTTGCTAAAACACTTCAGAATAAAATATTGACTAATTATTCAAAATTGGCAATGAAATATGTTTTGGAATAGGATATGATAGAATCAGATCCTTGCTTATCTCAACATTATCCTGTTACACACGTAAGGGTTCTTCTTGTAAACCATCCACGAAAAAAATTCTAATTTCAATCAGATTTACTGAGCCTTTCCCTTTGACAGTAATTCATCGAACGTCTTAATTCACTTCCCCTAACCATTCCCTAAAGCAAAAAATCTATTCTGCTGGTGAAAGTATATTTAGAAGAAACTAATTCCTTGAATCTATTAATCCCCCTTTAATGAATAAATATCATATAACGAAGTGGAGGTGATCCCGGGGAAGCACGGGGACGGTTCTCCTGCTTCCAACCATAAAGTTGATAGCTTGGTTTTCATTTGATTTTCATCATAAATGAATCAATTTCATAAATCCGAGCCCTACGGGCTCAAGGCTATCAAGCATTAAAAAAAGGAGTACCTCCCCAAAGAAGCACGGGGACGGTTCTCCTGCTTCCTACAACCAGCTTTGATTGGTAGACGTATAGGCTTTTCAATAATGGGCATCCTGGGAAGCACAGGGACGGTTCTCTCCTGCTTCCTACAACTAGCTTTGATTATTTTGAAGGCATGATGACAATTCTCCTCAATGCCTTTTCATTTTATTTGGTCGAGAGTTGTAGATGATGAGGCTGGTGTTGGCTTGCTTGTAAAATACTTCAGAATCAAAATATTGACCAATTATTTAAAATTGGCAATGAAATATGTATTAGAATAGGATATGATAGAATCAGATCCTTGCTTATCTCAACATTATCCCGTTACACAGGTAAGGAAACCATCCACGAAAAAAATTCTAATTT
>DLCS01000158.1:0-591 GCA_002480735.1 Bacillaceae bacterium UBA7792
GCTAATGTAATCGCATCAATTCCCTCTTTTTTTAACTCCCTTGCTCCCTGAAAAAATTTCTCTGTATTCAGCTTTCGCGGAGGGTCCAACTCAACGATGACGGACGGCCTTTCCTTCACAATTTGCTGGAGCGGGGTGTCGTCTCTAACATTTGAATTCTTGACCGAGACGATATGCCTTTCTTTAACGACCTTTTCTGTGATCGGTGCTGCTCCTTTTAAAGCCTCTGCAAAGGCGCGAATATGCTCTGGTGTCGTCCCGCAGCAGCCTCCGAGTAAACGGATTCCTTCCTGGCGAAATGCTATCGCTGATTTTCGAAAATATTCAGCTTCCCCACCGTAGTGGAACTTCCCATCTGTATAAGCAGGGAGACTCGCATTCGGATAGGCTGATAGAAAAGCCTTCTTTGGAAGCTTCACTTCTTCAAAACTCTTAATCATGTGATGCGGTCCGAGTCGACAGTTCAACCCGACAACATCTGCTCCCAGTGACTCTAATCGATCAAACGCTTCATTTAGGGTGAGCCGATTTTGCAGAATTCCGGGCTCTTGGATCGATACTTGGGCGATAATGGGAAGAGTGGTTTCCTTT
>DLCS01000158.1:772-9190 GCA_002480735.1 Bacillaceae bacterium UBA7792
AAGAGTGGTTTCCTTTCGGGCGATGGTCAATACTGCCTCTAATTCCTCCAAATCATAAAAGGTTTCTAACAGAATGCCATCTACGCCTTCTAGGAGAAGACAGTATAGCTGTTCTCGAAAGCTTCGCTTTATTTCATCAAGTGAAAATGCCATTGGGGTGATGCTACGGATTCCACCCATCGTTCCGACTACATAACCTCGGCTTTTCGCGGCTTTTTTGGCCAGCTTAACAGCGGCGCTATTTATCTCCTTGACAGATTCCTCCAATCCATATCTTCCGAGCTTCAAGTAATTAGCGGCATATGTATTCGTTTGTAGGAGATCAGAGCCGGCCTCAATATAGGCTTCATGGATACTGCGTATCTCTTCGGGATGGGAGAGATTCAGCTCCTCGTAGCAACTCCCTGTGCCATAGGAGTAGAGAAGGGTTCCCATCGCGCCGTCCCCAATTAATATTTGCTGATTTAATTTCTCTAGGAAACTCATATTCTCACTCCTTTCTATAGTCTTGTTAAAGCGTAGTTTGTAAGGCTGATTGTTTTTTTGCTTCCAATAGGGCCTGTTCTAAATCACTAATTAGATCCTTCGTATGTTCAATGCCAACGGAAAAGCGTAGCAAGCGATTGTCCACTCCCGTTTCAAGACGAATTTGTAGAGGAATGTCGGCATGCGTTTGGGTAGCAGGGTAGGTGATAAAGCTTTCGACGCCTCCTAAGCTTTCAGCAAAGGTGATCAATTTTAAGTTCTTTAGAAAAGGATTCACCCATTTTTCATCCTGAACCCGAAAGGAGAGCATTCCCCCTCTACCTGGGTACAGGACATCGGTTATTGCTTCATGCTTAGATAGAAATTGCACGATTTCCTTCGCATTTTGCTCGTGTTTTTCCATTCGCAGCGCTAATGTCTTCATTCCACGTATAAGGAGCCAGGAATCAAACGGGCTCAAAACTGCTCCATTACCGTTATGGTAAAAAGCGAGGGATTCACAAAGCTTTTCCCCCTTAGCCACAACCAGTCCCGCAAGCACATCATTATGTCCGCCTAGATATTTGGTTGCACTATGGACAACAATATCGGCTCCTTCAGCAATCGGCTTCTGAATGTAAGGAGTATAGAAGGTATTGTCCACGATGAGAAGCAGCTGATGTCTTTTTGCAAGTTCGGCAACCTCTTGGATATTGGTTTGCTCCATTAAAGGATTTGTTGGTGTTTCGATAAAGATGGCTTTTGTATGTTCGTTGATACATCGTTTGATACTCTCAGTACAGCTTGTGTTGACATAGGAAACCTTGAGCCCCCATTTCTTGGCACACTGCTCAAGTAGTCGATAGGTGCCTCCGTATAAATCCTTAGAAACAATCCATTCATCCCCTGATTGGAAAAGGGAGAGGACAGTTAAGATAGCCGCCATTCCAGAGCTGCAGGCAAATCCTTGATCCCCTTCCTCGAGTTCCGCAATGGCCGATTCAAGAATGTTCCTTGTTGGATTTCCCGTACGAATATAATCAAACCCACTTGATTCACCGATTCCTTCATGGCGGTAGGCAGTTGAGAAATAGACAGGTGGATTGACGGCACCGGTGGTTGTTTCACTTCGGTTGCCGATTTGGGCTAGCTTCGTATCTGGTTGGTACATGGTCCACACTCCTTTGTTAAAATGCTGTTTGATATGGGCTTATACGTGTACGTGAACGGGTTTTATTCGGTACGAATACCTTAGAGAATGTTCACGTATAAGGCGATAAAACAAGAACCTAGAGAAAAAAATAAAAGCCTTCTTATAAGAAGAAGACTTTTATCTGCTAAATAAGCCGTTCTTCTTATCTGCCAAGTTTTAACTAAAAAACTTGCTGGAATTAGCACCTTGCAAATATTTGCAGGTTGCTGAGGCTTCATAGGGCCAGACCCTCAACCTCTCTTGATAAGAAATTAGATTCAATTTTCTAAAATTTACTACATTAACAGAATAAAGTCAACAGTATTTGTAAAAACAATCTTTTTGGAAGGTGTAAGGGAAAGCTGTAAATGTTCTTAATATTGACATAAATTTTTAGAATATTTGGTATATAATGAATATAATAACAAGGTACTGAACTGTTACCTTAAAAATAGGAGGGAATTGTGGTGCCATTGAGGAGCCGTTGCCACCATCATTATTTGGAATATGAAGAAAGTACCAATGACTTAGTGGAGGTTGGTGCGATTTTTTCAAAATGGACAGATTGTGGCCATATGGATTTTCCGCTCGATGTACAGGAAACCATCGAGTCCAACGTAAAAGAAAAGAGGAATTATCCAATATCACCTGCCCAGCTGTATTTAAACCTTTTAGATTTTTCATGACGTAAATCCATTGCTCTTAAGCTTGCCTGACGGGTAAGCTTTTTTTAATATAACAAGGCCACCGCTTCGTATTGAGCGGTGGCCCCTGGCATTACTTATTCTTAAAAGGCTTTAGTCCTCGCTTTTCTATTTCATCCTTCAACAATTGCGCCCATTCCTTATCCTTCCCCGACTTCAATGCATCACGATACGAGACAATCAACATTTCATTACTCATAATCTTCAATATGCATACCTCCTGGTAAAAGGATTGTAAATCTATGTTCATTCATTGTAATGGATTTCTTTTCTTTTGAAAACCCTTTTCACGAAATTTTCAAAAAATTATTCATCGAACTTAGGCTCAGCATTCCAGCCTCTTAAACGATTTTACAGAATGAAGAAATCATTATAGGATAGGATCAAGCTGTGACAAGCATAAGGGGGAATTTAAGTGAAGGTTTTTGTCTATGGAACCTTAAGGAAACACGAAAAAAATCATGATAAATTAAAAGCTGCTCGTGTTCTTGCGGAGCAAGCATGGGTATATGGAGAATTATTTGATACTGGACTGGGCTACCCGGTTATGAGGAAATCCAATGAGAAAAAGGTATACGGAGAACTTTATGAGATTGATGATGAAATTTTAAAAGAGCTCGATTGGCTAGAGGGTTATGAGCCTGAAAACGAGGATCATTTATATGAGCGAATGGAGGTTGAGGTCTATACCGACTTCAACAGGACAAGGGCCATTACCTATGTGGAAAACCGAGCCATTGCAAAAGAGGCGATTTCCTCTGGGGACTGGAAGCTTCATCAACTCATGAAATCTAAGCCGAACAAGCTTTATTATTTTGCTTACGGGTCTTGCATGGATGTTGAAAGATTCCAGAAAGCGAATGTGGATCATTTTTTTCAAGCGGTTGTCGGGGCTTGCAGGCTAGACGGGTATTCGATGAAATATCTTTTCTCCGTGGCAGATGGTGGACGTGCGGATATTATTGAGGATGGGGGAGTGGTAGAAGGCATTTTATACGAGGTTCCCTTGGAGGCTGTCGAATATTTATTTGAGCGGGAAGGCTTTTACACAGGATGGTATCGTGCTACCTTTGTCGATGTTACCGTTGACGAGCAAGAGTACAACGATGTTCTAACCTTCCATGTGTACGATAAAAAGGCGGAGCAGGCACCTCCAGCTCATTATGCCGAGGAAATCTTAAGAGGCTCTAAGGGCAGGGTGAGCGAAGCGTATTATAACAAGCTTGTGGCTGAATTAAAAAGGCTTGGCTGTGAGTTTGTGGGCTGAATATTCTCCTTGCGATGAGTAAAAGGTGAGACTTCTTTGACTAATCTTCGTGAACAAATTGCCTTTCAATCGAAGGCGCCACCGTTTTTCATAGGAAAAATGTTTCATACAAGCAACTGGGCGGGTAATGATTAGCACCACTACCTTAGAAGGAAGGGGTATCTATGAAGCTATTTATTGAAAATGGCTATTATGAAGTGGTGTATGATCATCACAGCTACCCGAATCTTGAGTTTATTCGCTTAGATGAAATTTGTGAACGCACCTATATAACCTTAAAAAATGTTATTACAGGTGAATTTTTTACATTTGACGAACAAAAAATTATTAAAATAAGCAGGAAGCTATCACTTATTCAAAATCATGTTGCAAAGAATTAAGTTTTCTCCCTATAATGAAATGAAAAGAATGAACGAAGGAGATACAGTAATGAGACATCTAACATGGAACCATTCCGAAACACTAAAACAGGTAAAGTGCGTTCATACGAATGCAGAAAAATATATTGTTCATCATGCTTTAACAGTTGGAAAGACCTATGAGGTAAAGAATGAAACAGAGGAATTTTATTTTATCGTTGACAACAGTGGGAAGGTCGGCGGATTTTATAAGGATTATTTTGAAGTAGTTTCATAAGAACGATGAAAGGACCGCTTGCGGTTCTTTTTTTTGCCTAATTTTCACAAGAACTATTGCTATTTTACATATTTAGTGTAAAATTACACTAAAAGAACAATTTGTTAGGTGGGGTTATTTTGAGTAAACCGTTAAAGATCTTTTTGCTGATTTTTGCTGTATTAGTCATTGGATTTGCACTATTCGTCTATTTTTCATTTGCTGGCCTTCCATGGAAAAAAATTACGGTTGGAAATGCAACGTTAGCGTATTTGCAGCAAAAGTATGACGAGGAATTCGAAATCGAGGATCGATTCTATAATTTCAAAGATGGATCCTATGGAATCAAAGTGCATCCCGTCAAGGAGCCAACGATGTCCTTTTATGCAGAAGAAGGCTGGGGGAATGACAAATTTATCGACTATTATCCTGAAGCGGTTTGGGTGAAGCAAGCGGATCAGGACTTTAAGGAAATCGTTCGTGAAATTTTCCCTGAAAAGCGGCGCTATCGTGTCGATACAGTATCTGGGGAAGGGATGGAGAAGGTTAAGAAGCTGCCAATTCCACATTATATTGATGCAAATGCTTATATTGATGTTCTTGTGAATTTGCCGAAGATATTTGATGAATCAGACGCGGAGCTTGAGAGAATCATGAAGTTGATCCAATTTGCCCAACAAAATGGGGGAAATATTCATCTATTTCTGGCGTATGAACCGAACGAGGAAGACACGAAGAATGTTACCTACATTACCTTGACAAATGAACAAATCAAGCAAATAAATTCGATAGAAGATATCAAAAAGTATTATAATAAATAGAGTTTAGGCTCTATTTTTTTGTAGGGCTATTTTTTCGGCGAGGTGTCATTTTGCAAATCTATTTGTATATCGGCCTTGGGGGTGCGATAGGGAGCTGCCTTCGATATTTGGTCACCCTCATGACCACCAAACTATTTGGAACTCTCTTTCCGCTTGGTACGATTTGTGTGAATCTGATTGGTGCCTTTCTGCTAGGTTGGTTCACGAATGCTATTTTTTTCAAACGATTGGATAGCAAGTACATAGCGGCCATCAATACGGGAATCATTGGTTCTTTTACGACTTTATCAACCCTAAGTATTGACGCTACCACCCTCATACATCAAGGTCAGTTTTTGGAGGCTGCCTTTTATTGTGGCATCAGTATTATCGGTGGGTTTCTTATGGCATTTCTTGGTCTTAGGCTTGGGATAAAGGAAGGGAAGAGCTAATGGGTACATGGTTATCGATTGCCTTGGGTGGTTTTTTTGGTGCAAATGCTCGTTATCTGATCGGGCAATGGGCAAAGAAGAAGCTAAGGACGGATGTTCCAATCGGGACCCTGGCAGTGAATCTGATCGGTTCCTTTTTGCTTGGAATCTTGATTGGTGGTTCGTTTGAAGGGCATGTATATCATCTAATTGGTGTTGGCTTCATGGGGGCCTTTACCACCTTTTCGACGATGAATGTTGAGGCGGTTCAATTGTATATGAAGAAAAAAATCGCAGTCTCGGTTATCTATTTGGGAATTACTTACATCGGAGGGATACTCCTTGCCTTTCTCGGCATCTACTTAAGCAATGTTTAAACATTTGGAGGATGCAGTATAGAAAAAATCCATTGGCATATGTACTCCTAATAGCCTACTAAAGCAAGAAGCCTGCTATTCGATTAGCAGGCTTCTTGCTTTGGGTAGCTATCTATTTACTTTTCAGCCTCTTTATTAACCTCTTTTTTGTAGAGGCGTCGTGCTAATAATGTTTGGAAAATGAGAATAGTTCCGCCGACAGTCCAGTATAAAGGAAGCGCAGCTGGTGCTTTGAATGAAACCATGACGATCATGATAGGAGATAGAAGCCCCATCATTTTCATTTGTTTCTGCTGTTCTGTGGGCATATTTGCCATCGAAACTCTAAATTGAAAATAGTAGACAATCCCAGCAAAAGCGGTTAACCATAGGTCCGGCTGACCAAGACTAAACCAAAGAAAAGAATGGCTCGCAATTTCTGAAGAACCTTGAATAGCGTAATAAAAGCCCATCAAAATTGGCATTTGAATGAGAATCGGTAGGCAGCCCATGGATAAAGGGTTGACATTATATTTTTTATAAATGCCAAACATTTCCTGCTGCAAGGCTTGCTGTTCCTTAGGATCCTTTGTTGCCTTTAGCTTCTTTTGGATTACTTCAAGCTCAGGCTTCATTTGATCCATTTTCACCTTCATTTCTTGCTGCTTTTTCGTCTGCTTCAGCATCATTGGCATGAGGAGAAGACGAATGATTATTGTTATTACGATAATGGAGAGCCCATAGCTCCCGCCAAACAAATCTGCGAGCTTATGAATTAAGGCAGCAAATGGTGTAACTAAATAAGTTTGAAAGAACCCATCATTGTTTCCACTCTGTGCGGAACAGGCCGATAGGAACAGGGTGCTTAAGGTGATGAAAAAAAGTTTTATTCTAACATTCATTCAATGATAACCTCCAGTATTTTTGAGAATATGCGCTATTAGATTCTGAAACAAATAGCGCACCATCCTCATCACTACTAGAGCTTATTTTTCTTCTAATACATTTTATCATCCATGAAATGATGTAATTAGTATGATTGTTTACAGGTGTTTTGTAGAAACCTATAGAAAAAAATGTCTCCTCTGAAACCGTGTGGTTGGAAGAAATATATTGAATCTCAATCTTCCAAATCCACAATAGGTGGATGAACATGAGAAATAGTCCACCATAGATGGAGTACATCGCTGAAAGACTTATAAAATCTAATAAGGACTCGATCATAAATTCACCTCTATTTAAGGAGCAACATCTAACAGTATAAGGGCAGAAAGCGGGAAATGCAATGGTAGTTGTTATACGATAGAGATGAAGAAAGGATTCAAAGAATTTTGTTGGCATGACTCGCACCATGGCGTGAGCTTTTCCGTCAAAAAAAGAGCCACCATTGAAAATGATGACTCTCTTTGCTAGGCAGATTGGTTAAGATTGGATGAGAATAGAAGGTTCGCAGATATTAAGCGGTTTCTTACAATGATGCCAATCCAGGAAGCGAGTAGAGCTTTAATGACACCGACGATAAGAAATGGGGTAAATCCACTTGCCATAGCAGCAGTCCATGTCAAATCAAGCGAAATTTGTAGCCAAATCGTTCCAAATGATAGGGTGATGAACATCCCAATAATATTAGCAATAATCGCATTAATCATGGTAAATCCGAGTTTTTCCATATAAAATCCGATCACAAAGGCCGCCGGAATAAATCCGACTAAAAATCCGCCAGTGGGACCAACAAGCTTGGATATTCCAGCGGAAAACTCTGCAAAAACGGGTACTCCTGCAGACCCAATGGCTAAATATAAGAGGACCGAGATCGTTCCGTAACGAGAGCCTAGAATGGTTGCAGCTAGACCGATTGCTAATGTCTGTCCAGTTATTGGAATAAGCGGAAGCGGAATGGTTAACTGGGCCATCACACCAATAATGGCCGCAAAAAGGGCGGTTATGATCATGGATCTAAGTTTGATTTGTTCCTTATTCATTTTGTATGCTCCTTTCTAATGTCAACTTGTTTTATTGATTGGTTTACATATAAAGAATATAAATTCTTCAGAAAAATATGTCAACAGTAAAATGGACATTACCCTCATTTTTTCTAATATCATTGGAAAACAATAGCAAAGTGCTTATTGATAGTGGTAATATTCATAATAAATAGGTGAGGGGGAAAGATGGATGAATACGAATTTTGAAGAAATTATTGATTTATCAGCGATTGGTAAACATAATCCAATCAAAAATAACGACATTTTTAGACTGGCATTAGCTGAAAATCTCCCATCAGCAAACACGGACGAGCAGAAGGTGCTGTTCATCGGGATCGATTTTCAAAATGATTTTTTGGAAAATGGAGAGCTGGCCGTTCCTAATTCCCATAAGGATGTGGAGAACACACTTCGATTTTTATATGAGAATTTGGAGAAGATTACTACAATAGCGATATCGCTTGACACCCATAATGCACAGCAAATTTTCCATCCAAGCTGGTGGGTCGACCAAGATGGAAATCATCCGGAGCCGTATACGATCATTTCTGAGGAGGATATTAGAGCTGGAAAGTGGAGTGCAGTTGAAAAACAAGAGGAAAG
>DLCS01000158.1:9438-9671 GCA_002480735.1 Bacillaceae bacterium UBA7792
GTTGAAAAACAAGAGGAAAGCTTAGAATACGTTCATCAATTAGAACAGCAGGGAAGAATGAAGCTTTGTATTTGGCCGTTCCATTGCATTGAAGGCACATTTGGGGCTGCTTTGGAAGGACAATTTTCCAATATGATTCATTTTCACTCCATTGCTAGAAAGTCTCCGATATACAAAATTGTTAAAGGGAAGGATCCCCTTAGTGAGATGTACGGAATCATTAAGCCGGAATA
>DLCS01000281.1 GCA_002480735.1 Bacillaceae bacterium UBA7792
AAACAGCGATATAAAAAAAACCAAGCGCAGTTTACGAACTTGGTTGCTTTCATCTAGACCATCGTATTCAGTTGTTTCCATTTCGTCTAATACACGGTTAACCCGCTTTTCAAGCATCTTCATTCCGCTACCTCCAGCTTGAAAATGACGGAGCTTTCCATCCTTGTCAAATACATAATAGGCAGGTACATATTGATTTTCGAATGCCTCTGTTAGCTTATGCTCGCTATCTACAAAAATCGGCTGTGTAATTTCGTGCTTAGCAGCCACCTTCTTTATTTCTTCAAGGTTCAAATCATCCTCGGAGCGAGGCATATGAACAGCGACAACATTTAATTTATCTTTGTATTGATCCCGAAATTGATTCACCTGTGGCATGGCCTCTTTACATAGATGACAGCTGATGGACCAAAAATGGATCAAGGTTGGTTTCGTTCCAACAAGCTCTTCCTTTGTAACCTGTCCATTTAACCACTCAGTAGCGCCTGCTAATTCTGGCATGGGTTCACGAAGTTTCATTCAAAATCCCCCTATTTGTTAGGCCTCATTTCTTATTAAGAGGTATTACACGTTTAAAGTTGCTTGTCCAGGCTTCCAGTTCGCTGGGCAAAGTCCGCCAGTTTGAAGCGCTTGTAGAACTCGTAGTGTTTCGTCTACGTCACGTCCGATATTGTTGTGGTTCACAACCTGATACATTAATTCACCCTCTGGGCTAATGATGAAAAGACCGCGAAGAGCAATCCCTTCTTCTTCAATAAGAACCCCATAGTCACGAGAAACGACATGGTTATGATCAGCTGCTAAAGGATAGTTCAAGTCGCCTAATCCGTTGTCCTTGCGATCCGTTTTGATCCAAGCTAAATGAGTGTGAATGGTATCAGTCGATACTCCAATTACTTCAGCATCTAGATCTTCAAACTCATCATAGCGGTCAGAGAGAGCTGTGATTTCAGTTGGACATACAAAGGTGAAGTCCATTGGATAGAAGAATAATACTGTCCATTTGTCATTCTTCATGTTTTCCTCTAAGCTTACTTTCCCAAATTCCTTGTTTGACATTACAGCATCCATTTCAAAACGTGGTGCTTGTTTTCCTACTAAACGTTCTGCCATGTTTATTCCCTCCAATATGATAATCATAAATGAGAAATGTTCTATGTAATCTCACTGAACCAACAATCAACATCTCTCATTATAGGCGTACCAAATTTCCTAGTCAAATTTTCCAATAATAAACTCCATTTAATATTTATTATTATGAAGCAAATATCTTACTAACTTGTTTTTCCCTTTTTCACTAAAAATAAACTAGGGTTTCCCTGCAATGAATGGTATTTTGAAATTCTCCTATATGCTCAGAATATCACTTATTCCTATCGGATAAAAATATTAACCTTAACAAAACAATTATTTCACAAAAAATTCGTGAAACTGTCAAAAAATAGACATATTTCATTGTTTAAATGTCTATTCGTACAAAAAAAATCCACCTTAACTTTGGTTCCCTTTAAATTCAATATACTTTGAAATAAACGAAATCGCTTTATCTATTGCCCCCTCATTTGGGCAAAGCTTTGCATGATGAAGCCCGAACTTAGAATCTACCCCGAGCCAGAACATAAAGCCTGGAATTTCCTCAAGCATGTATCCGAAATCCTCACCTGTCATTGCCTTTTCACATTCGATGACGTTCATATCTGTGTGGCTACGAACATATTCCATGAATTCCCGAGTTAGAGCAGCTTCATTGAAGACCTGTCGATACATACTCCCAAAATCAATTCTCGCCTCACACTCAAAACCAATTTCAATTCCTTTCACAAGTGCCTCTACTCTTTTCTTCACTTCATTCATAGACTCAACGGATAAAGTACGAATGGTGCCTTCAATTCTCGCAGTTTCTGCGATGATATTCTGCACAGTTCCCCCATTAATCTTCCCAATTGTTACGACCGCACTATCTAAAGGATTCACATTCCTTGCCACAATCGTTTGTAGCTGGATAACAAGAGAGCAGGCGGCTACAACCATATCATTGGTCAAATGAGGGTAGGCAGCATGTCCTCCCTTGCCCTTGAGGTCGATAAACAGCTCTGAGGTGTTGGCAAACAATAGCCCTTCTTTAATAGCAATTGAGCCCACTGGATATTCAGGAGCGATATGGAGAGCAAGGATCATGTCAGGCTTCCATTCCCGCATAATGTCGGTTTGTAGCATCGGTTCCGCCCCACCTGGTCCTTCCTCTGCCGGCTGAAAAAGAAAAAGCAGATGATCGTCCACTGGATGAAAAACGAAATGAGTAAGCACTCCTAAGGCAATGCTCATGTGAACGTCATGTCCACAAGCATGCATTTGCTCTGGATGCTCTGATGAAAATGGCAGGTTTGTCCCCTCAACAATGGGAAGGCCGTCCATATCCGTGCGATAGCCAATTGTTTTTCTTGGTTTTTTTCCGATAATTCTTGCAAATATCCCGGTTTTCCATGTTTTTATCTGCAAACGCTCCTGAGGGAGGGATTGCAAATAGCTCAATAAGTATTCCTGTGTTTTAAATTCCTGAAAGCCGAGCTCAGGAATCCGATGCAAATCTCTTCGGATTTGTACAAAGTTCATATGAAAGCCCTCCAGTTAGTGAAAAAGCGTGGATTAGCATCCACGCTTATTATCAACATTATAAATTTCGCAATGCCTGGATAATTTCTGTTTTCGATAATGTCTTGTCATCAATCTCTTTAATGACTCGAGCCGGTACACCTGCAACCACTGTGTTGGCCGGTACATCCTCAATAACAATGGCTCCTGCTGCTACACGTGCACCTTTCCCAATAGTCACGCCCTCTAAAACAACGGCATTCGCCCCAATAAGTACATCATCTTCAATCACCACTGGCTTTGCAGAAGGCGGTTCAATGACCCCAGCTAGCACAGCACCAGCTCCAATATGACAATTCTTTCCGACAGTTGCTCTTCCACCGAGAACCGCATTCATATCAATCATCGTTCCTTCTCCAATGACTGCACCAATGTTGATGGATGCGCCCATCATCACAACCGCATTTTCTCCAATTTCAACCTGATCGCGAATAATCGCTCCTGGCTCAATTCTACCCTTGATGTTCTTCAGATCGAGAAGAGGAATCGCAGAGTTGCGGCGATCATTTTCTACTACATAATCCTCAATTTTCGTCCGATTAGCCTCTAGTGCAGCACGAATCTCACTCCACTCTCCGAAAACAACTCCCGAATTACCTGTAACGAATGCTTTGGAATTCTCACCAAATTGAATGCCTTCCAAATCTCCTTTTACGTATACCTTTACTGGTGTAGATTTTTTACTATTGGCAATAAACGAGATAATTTCGTTTGCGTCCATCATCTTACTTATAATACCCCCTAAAAAGCTTGGATGCTGTTATTATGTACATTCTGAGATCTTCTTTTTCAAAAAGGGAGTAAAGAGCAATAACTATTTTCTTTCTCCCTTAATATGCTCCTTAATTAAGCTTACAAAAGCCTGGACATGCTTAAGCTGAAAAGCCGACTCATAACCCAGTAACCAGGTATCTCTCTTCAGCGGCTCATCGTTTTCATCAAGCAAGGGAATTTTGAAAATATCCTGTTCCCCACCATTGAGGGTTATAGCCGGTAGAATCGCGTAGCCTATACCATTGAAGGCCATTTGTTTGCAGGTTTCGATTTGATCAACGACAATGGTTCTCTTAGGCAACGCCTTAAACTGCCGATGCCACCAGTCTTGAATTTCCTGATAATAATTGGAATCACTCTTAAATTGAATAAAGGGTCGATCCGTTTCAAGCACCTGTTCTGGCGAAGTTATTTCTTTATCCACCATAAAAAGATGGTCTTCGAACAAGTGAATTTTTACCCCCTTCCAATCCGGGGTTCCACGGATGATTCCAATATGAACATGATCCTCATAAAGTGACCGCAAAATCTCACTGCTCCAACCAGTGACCAATGAAATCTTGGCATGAGGATAACGTTCAACAAATTTCTTCAGTACCTTCGGAAGCCAATTTTGACCTACGATCGAGGCTACAGCGATTTTCAACGTCCCATAGACCTCTGAATTCATTGCACTAATGGCTTCTTTAACCTTCTCTTCCTTGTCAAGTACCTCATTCACAAACTTAACAACGATCTCCCCGGCAGGAGTAAGGGTTAACCCCTTTTGCGAACGGATGAAGAGCTTCGTACCCCATTCCGCTTCAATCGATTGAAGGCGTTGACTCAGAGCAGGCTGCGAAACAAATAATCTTTCCGCCGCTTTGCGCATATTCATTTCAGATGCTAAAACGGACAAAAGATGAAAGGTAGATAAAGATGACAACGAACCACCTTCTCCTTAAGTTAATTTAATCGAAAAATTGAGCCTCCTAAATTGTAGGAGGCTTTCATCAATCTTTACTTGGGAGCCAGTTTTTCATTTGTACAAGAACAGATCTTCTTGTTAAAATTCCTTCAAAAAAACCTTCCGCATTTTCAACGCAAAGAAAAGGATGATCGATTAAAAGATTTAGGCATGTTTTAAAGTCCGCATCTATTTGAATTCTAGGAATTTCTTGATTCATGACTTTTTCAACAGGCTGTTCCTCTAATTTTTCGAACTCAATTCTTTCGATTCCAAGAATGGCGTCCATAATTAAAGGGGTACTGATAAGACCATGCAATCTGTACCCTGGATCCAGTACTGGTATCGCCGTATAACCACTACGGGTTAAAACCAATAAGGCATGTTCTAAACTATTCTTTATCTGTACATGTGCAACTCGTTCTGAAGGGATCATTAATTCCTTAATATTCAGTTCCAAAAACTCTCCACTGTGAAGACTTATCATAGTCGAAATCTCCCCATATATGTTTTCATTCAACTATATTTTATCACAGTTTCTTATGGGATGCTTTTAATAAATCCCCTCGAATTCAGAAATGGTGAAAAACGGTATCTTCGACTTGCTTTGACTTGGAGCACATTTTTTAAGGAGACCATGCTTGGTCTCCTTCGTCGCAAAAAAATCGTTATTGAATCAAATCAAAAATCTCAATCGTAATCATGTCAATATTATCAAATTGATAACGCTTGGGCTTATCTTTGTCGTTATATACCTCTAACTCAAAAGTTTCTGTCTTAGGGTGGTATGTAACCTGGCACTTTCTTTCACCATTAACTTCAAAAAAGCGCTGAGCTGACTCTCCTCCGCTTCCTTGCTCTTGAAGGCTTTTTAAACGAGTGATAATTCCTTGAAGTTGTGACATGTTCCCTCTCCTTTCCAAACAAAACCAAGTATACGAACACTATACACTTAGGTTTCTCTTTTGACATGTTTCTATCCACATGGATTAATTTCTGAATATTCAAGCCGAAACCTTTACATGTCAATATTAACAGAATAAAATAAGACATAAGATTTTTACAAGAAAAAGCTGTAAAAAAGGAGGTTTTTTTTTGAAAAACGTAGAAAAGCTCATGGAAAACATCTACTTGATTGATGGTTTTGATTTAGGTATGAAAGAGAGAACAGGTGCCTATGTCCTTACAGAAGCTGAATTGACGCTTATCGAAACGAGTGCAAGCCCCTCTGTTCCATATATTATTGATGGTTTGAAGGAATTGGGATATACCCTTGAGGATTTAAAATACATAATCGTCACACATATTCACCTTGACCATGCGGGTGGAGCAGGTCTATTATTACAGCAGTGTCCAAATGCTAAAGTCATCGTTCACCCCAAAGGCTTCAGACATCTATCGGATCCTTCAAGATTGATTGCAGGAGCAAGGGCTGTCTATGGTGAAAAATTTGATTCCTTATTTGATCCGATTCTCCCGATTCCTGCAGAACGGCTCATAGCCATGAATGATCAGGATGAGTTAACCATTGGCGCGGATTGCACCTTAACATTCTATGATACCCCAGGGCATGCAAACCATCATTTCAGTATTTATCATCCGAAGGTCAATGGGATGTTTACGGGGGATACGGTTGGGATTCGATATGCCACGCTAATTCCAGAAGAAGTCGAATTCTATCTTCCATCCACCTCACCGAATCAATTTGATCCTGGTAAAATGCTTCAGTCCATCGAATTATATAAAAGTCTCAACCTAAGTTATATCTTTTTTGGACATTATGGAGTTTCAAATCATCCATCTGAAGTATATAAACAGGTATCCTATTGGATCGAGGAATTTGTCCAGGCTGCCAGAAATGGCTATGCAGTTGGTCAGACACCTGAACAGCAAATGCAGCTTACAGGAGAGGAACTGTTGCAGAAAATATATGCAAACCTTCGTGAACAGGGAGTACCAGAAAACCATGATGTTTTTGAAGTATTACGGCTTGATCTAGAGGTTTGCTCCATGGGACTCATTGATTATCTTCACAAACAAAAATAGCTTGAAAAAACAACAGGAGGAAGAAATCTTGACGCAAATTATTATTTATACCCAGCCCGATTGTCCACCTTGTGAAATCGCCAAACGTTTCCTAACAGAATACGGGTTTTCCTTTGAACTAAAGAATATAAAACGAGATCAGAAGGCACGTGATGAACTCATTCACCAATACAATTCTTACTCCACGCCCACATTTGTTATTAATAACGAACAGGTTGTTACCGGGTTTGAAATAGAAAGATTGAAAGAAATATTAAATATAGAATCATAGAGGCCTGAGTACGAGGCCTCTTTAATATTTTCGCAAAGGCAATGTGATTTACAACCTACCTCTTTTTTTAGAGACTCTGTTATAGTAGGTTTTTTGATTAGTATACCGCCTCATACGTCTACATTCTCTACGTTATTCGTACCGAATAAAACCCGTTCACGTAGGCGTATAAGGCTAAAATTAACACAGCTTTTTAAAATGGATATTGGTTCAGCCAGGCACCGCCGTCCATGGTAATGCATTCCCCATTAATATAGGCAGCATGATCAGAGAAAAGAAAATAGCTAAGCTCAGCAATTTCTTCAGGTGTTCCAAGGCGTCCAAGGGGAACACTAGCTATTGTTCTCTTTGCCGCTTCTTCAGATTCCCAAAGTTTTCCTGCACCACCTGTTCTTTCAATTGGACCAGGAGCAATGGCATTTACTCGAATCCCATATTTCCTTCCCCATTCTACAGCCAAGGTTCTTGTTAATGATAAAACTCCAGCCTTTGCAGCGGCAGAATGGACCACACCAGGACCCGCATCCCATGCGTATGTAGCGACCATATTCGTGATGCTCCCCTTTATGCCCTTCTCAATCCAATACTTTCCTACCTCACTGCTGCAGTAGAATGTACCATTTAAGACGATATTGATAACGGAATTCCAGCCATTAACAGAAAGCTCTTCAGCAGGGCAAATGAAGTTGCCTGCAGCATTGTTAACGAGAAAGTCGATTCTACCATATGCTTTATCGGTTTCTGCGACCATATGCTTCACATGATCAATTTCTCTAACATCCATTTGTATCGTGAGAACAGAATCTGGTGAAACCTCGATCTCTTTTTTTGCTTCTTCCAGTCTTTCTTTATCTCTTCCTGTAATGACCACCTTTGCTCCTGCTTCAGCAAATCGCTTGGCCATGTGCTTTCCCATCCCACTAGAGCCGCCTGTCACAATGACAACTTTGTCCTTCATAACGTGTTCCCCCTTCATAAATGAATGACCATTCATTTATGATTGTAGCATAATTGCTAGAATCTTCATACAAAAATTAACTAAATTGATATCGAGTTCCACCTTCTTTTTCACGGCGATCTTTGTTAGTATTAAGAAGGTAAATGGGAAAATAAATAGAAGATAGGTTGGGAGAGGCAATGCCAAAAAAGGTTTCAAGAAGATCGTTCCTAAAAAGATTTATGGGAACGGTTTTGACAACATTAGGTGTGTCAACTGGAGGATATGTTTATGCAGGAAAAATTGAACCGATTCTATTAAAAATCAATAATCATAAGCTCGTGCACTCTAATATTCCATCCAGCTTTGACGAATTCAAGATCGTTCAATTTAGTGATACCCATTTAGGCTTTCAATATACGTTAGAGCAGTTAGCTAAATTAGTAGAAAAAATCAACTCAATACAGCCTGATATTCTTTTTTTTACAGGCGATTTGCTTGATGCACCCAACCAGTACCGTGAAATCGATCAGACCATTTCGATCCTAAAAAAATTGCATGCCCCTTTTGGCAAGTTTGCTGTGTATGGCAATCACGACCATGGCGGATATGGAACAGACCTCTACCGAGATATAATTGAGAAAGCTGGATTTACCCTTCTCTTAAACGAATCAACTCGCATTCAAATGAACGAAAAAGAACATATTTATGTCATCGGTATTGATGATGCCATGCTCGGAAGGCCTGATCTCCAAGCAGCTATTTCGGAAGTCCCTGACGATGCCTATAAAATTCTCCTTTCGCACGCTCCAGACTTAGCAGATTACGCAACGAACTTTAATATACAAGTACAATTAAGCGGGCATAGCCACGGAGGACAAATCCAACTTCCTCTTATTGGGGCGCTTGTTAAGCCCCCCTTTGCCGAAAAATATTTTGAGGGATTCTATAGAATCGGGAGCACGAATCCGCTAACACTGTATGTGAATCGGGGATTAGGCACTACCCGCTTACCTTTCCGATTTCTTTCAGTACCTGAACTAACCGTTTTTACGTTAAAACAAGAAAAAGCAGCCGAATAGCTGCTTTTTCTTGTTTTAGAGAGTATGTCTGCAAGGATTGTTATGCAGCCATTTATTCCAAGACAAGCCCTACCTTATTGTTAAAGATTAAGCGTTCAACATCTTGAGCAGGTATAGGTCTCGAAAATAAAAACCCTTGGCCCTTTTGGCAATTTGCAGCCTTAAGAAAATTGACCTGCTCCTTCTCTTCAATCCCTTCAGCAACCACCTCAAAGCCGAGACTATTACCTAAGTGAATAATCGTCGTCGTGATCGCAGCATCTTTGTCACTATTCATCACATCCCGGACGAAGGACTGATCAATTTTGAGAACATCAATTGGAAATTGCTTTATGTAATTTAAAGATGAGTAACCTGTGCCAAAATCATCAATAGAAATGGTTATTCCCAATTCCTTCAAGCTTTTCAGGATTGGAGATGTTTCTTTCGTATCCTGCATAGCCCCTTCAGTAATTTCAATTTGAAGCAGAGAAGGGTTTATTTTGTATTTTTTGATCGCTTCTTTAATGGTTTCCACTAATTTTGGCTGTTGAAACTGCTTTGGAGAAATATTAATGGCAATCTTTACCCCATTGTTTCCAAATTTAGACCATTCTTTAATCTGCTTACAGGCTGTATCTATAACCCAGTTTCCAATCGGAACAATCAAACCTGTATCCTCGGCAAGGGGAATAAAATCTCCAGGAGACACCATCCCAAGGTCCTTGCTATTCCACCTAATCAACGCCTCAAAGCTATTTATATTCCCTGTTTGTAGGTCTACCTGGGGCTGATAATAAAGAACGAACTCATCCCGTGCCAGCGCCTTACGCAAATGGGTCTCTAATGACACGATTTGGGTAACTGCGGCATTCATTTCTGCCCGATAAAACTGGTAATGCGCCTTTCCTCTTTCCTTCACGCGAAACAAAGCCTCATCCGCATTCTTAATAATGGTCTCAGCATTCTTCCCATCATGTGGAAACATGCTGATGCCTATACTAGGCGAGAGAAAATACTCCTGATAGTCCAAGTAAAAGGATTTTGCAAAAATAGATAATATTTTCTGTGCAAGCTGTGCAGCACCATGTCGGCTTCCTTCAAAAAGAATACTAAATTCATCGCCACCCTGGCGATACACCTTAATATTGTTCTTGCTGAATTCGCTCAAACGATCTGCAACCTGAATTAATATTTGGTCACCAGCCCGATGGCCTAATGTGTCGTTTAAATATTTGAAGCGATCAAGATCGATTGACAATAACGCAAAGGTTCCCGAATTTTTAAGCCTTTGAATCGATTCTTCTAAATCATCCAGCAATGCACGGCGATTAAATAGACCTGTAAGGTGATCATGAAAGGCCATATATTTGATCGTTTCAGCATTGTCAGCCTGCTCCGAAATATCTCTTGCTATGACATAAACACCCGTTATCTCTAAATCAATGAAGATCGGTACAGTTTTCAAATGAATGGTGAAATTATAGCCCTTCGAATGGGTAAACCGGCAGTCAAGAGATTCTAACGAGACACCTTGTAGGGTCTTATGAAATAACTCTTTAAAGTCTTCCACATCATTATCCGGTATTAAATCAAAAAATGAACGGCTTGTCATCTGCTTCTCTGAATAACCAGAAAGCTTCTGACCAGCTGGATTCACTTCAAGGATCTTCCCTTCTAATGAAAGAGTGAACACACCATCTAAATTATGGTCTACAATGGAGCGATACTTCTGTTCTGCCTGGATAAGGAGATTTTTTTCCATTACAAGCTCTGTAACATCCCTTGTCACCGCAACAATGTACTTTATTTCATTACTCTCATCCCTTATGGGAGTTAATAGAGATTCTGTATAGCCCATCTTACCATCAGGAAACATAATTTGATCGGAATAGGTTACAGGATTTTGAGTTTTAAGCACGCGTTCATACTGTTTTCTTATTTCTAGAACCCTCTCAAACGGAAGGACATCTTCCATTCTCTTTCCTATTGCTTGTTCAGTTAGGCCCGCATATTGCAATCCCATTTCATTGACAAATAAATAGCGGAAGTGGGGGCCCTTCTCCACCAGCATGACATATACCATATGCTTAACATAATTAAAAATCAAATTATAAATGATCTTCTCGACAGTTCTATTGACTGTTGTATGTTTGTCTTTTTTTATCTCTAGCTGTTTCATCTTATCAACCTCATTCCACTTAAAAAGGTCGTTCAATATCCCCTTTATTCGACAACTTTTCTGCAATTCCCTTTCTATTTTCGAAATATATCAATAATTGTAATAGCATTATAACATGATTATTTTCGAAACTGCAAAAAACCTAGTATCCCTTCAAATCTAATATCCCAACATAGATCCGAATAATCTTATCCCATCTCCTCTTTCCTTTTCTATTGAGAAGAGGGTATAATAGGAGTGTATCCATGAATTGAAAGGAGTTAAAACGTTGAATCGAGATAAGAGGCAATCTCCCCCACTTAACCTAACCATTGATAACCTCTCACAAGCAATCTTCATTGTAAATCGTCATGCAAAAACGGCTCCTAATCCAAAATTTCTTTATAGATTAAAGCATGATGCCTTACAAAAATTATTAAGAGAAGGGAAAGCGAAAAAAGTAGGACTTCATTTTTCAAACAACCCCAAATTAAGTCAACAGCAATCGGATGTATTAGTGGTATGCGGAAAATATTCTTTTCATTTGCCACCATCAAAAAGCGACTTTACCCAATTACCCCATTTAGGCAAACTGCAAGAAAATGTTAGAAATCCAAAAGCCTATCTTTCCTTGAGTGAAGCGAAGAAATTACTAACCTCTTATACAGGTTTAAAAGAAGAAGAGATGAATCCTCCGAAAAAAAGGCGATACGAAAAACCCGTTTTTAAAAGGCTCGGGGAAAATTATTTTTGATAAAAAAGCAAAAGAAGCTGAATTCTATCAGCTTCTTTTGTTCTTTATAGTGCATATTCATCTATTAGCAAGACTAACTCAGCAATTTCTGGCTTACTCACCTGGGCATTGGCCCCTACCATTTGCCCCTTATGTCTTAGGTCATCCGTAATTAACGAGGAGAAGATAATAACAGGAAGCTTTGTAAGCTCCTTATGCTCCTTAATTCGCTTTGTTAAATGATGGCCATCCATTTGCGGCATTTCAATGTCGGTGATCACGAGCTGAACCATTTCAGTAACATCCTTGCCTGAATTGGCCAAATTCTCGAGATAATTCAAAGCATCCCGACCATTTTCAAAGAATTCCACCTGATGAAAGCCTGCTTCAGCCAATGTATCATGAAGTAGCTTCCTTAGAAGTGGAGAATCTTCTGCCACTACTAATCTCTTTGTCGAGCGTCCACGCTCCCCTAGCTTCTTGACCTGTTGAATATTAATGCCTGATTCGGGATTAATTTCGACGACAATTTTTTCAAAGTCTAGGAGCAGAATCATTTCTCCATGCAGCTTGATGACTCCGATTACCTGACTGTCTGCACCTTGATACATTTCAGATGGCTTTTCAATCTCATTCCAAGAAATACGATGAATTTGTGTAACCGTTTGAACATGGAAGACAACCTTTTGTTTGTTAAATTCAGCAACAATAAATTTGTCTTGAGCTGGATTATCTGATTTCGTAAAACCAAGGGCCGCAGCAACGTCCACAACCGGCAGAACTTCACCCCGAAGCTCAATAATTCCCTCCACATTAGGATGGGCATGTGGAATTTGTGTGATCGGTACAGGATTAATGATTTCCTTCACCTTAATAACATTAATTCCAAACTTATTGTTTCCAATGCTAAATTCCACAATCTCTAATTCATTTGTTCCACTTTCTAATAAAATCCCTTTACTAGACTCCATTCCCGCTTCGTCCTTCCTGATCATAAATCACTTTTATTGATCTACTTATCGCCTTATACGTGTACGTTCTATACGTTATTCGTACCGAATAAAACCCGTTCACGTACACGTATAAGGCTAATATCAACACTGTACATTAAAAACGCTTTGAAATAAATATACCATGAATCAACCATCTTCCTGATGGCAAATTTTTAACATTTCGGCAAAAAATCTCTTTTAACTATATGGAACAATCGTCACAGGACATGTCGCCAAATGGATCACGCTGTATGTAACACTTCCAAGTGCATTATTCACAACTGGACTCATTCCTTTTGAGCCCATATAGATTGAATGGACAGAAAAATCCTTGGCCACCTTTGTAATTTCAATAGCAGGTAACCCGATTCTCACAATCTCCTCCAATTCAATTTGAGCGTCTTTCAAACAATCCTTGGCAGCATCTAAAACCTTTTTTCCCTCTTCTAGATAGTAGGAATCTAGCTTTTCTCTCGAAACATTTCCAAACATTTCAAGCCCCTCATACTGAGGCTTTTGTACATTTATTAAAATCATGCGATCCTCTTCCTTTGCGAGAGATAAGGCAAAAGTAACCGCTTGTTTAGAGGATTCCGATCCATCAAATGGCACAAGCAAAGTTTTTTTCATTTTTTTCACTCCTTTACGTCAAGGTAACTTTTTTTCTGAACTTTTACAAGCATTTTCCTCATGTTTCATCAAATTTCCCATTTTGCTTCCCTTCCCATTCGATGTATCATTATAGAATACACTTTACTACAATGGTTCTACTCCAGGAGGGGAACAAGATGGAGCATCTAATTAATCACAATGTAAAAAATATCGAGATATCAGGAATTCGAAAATTTTTCAATCTTGTTGCAGGGACAAAGGATTTAATTTCTTTGACGATTGGCCAGCCAGATTTTCCAACTCCAGAGCATGTCAAAATCGCTGGTAAAAAAGCCATCGATGAAAATTTCACTTCTTATACTCATAATGCGGGCATTTTCGAGCTTAGGGAAGCTGCGGCCCAATTTGTGAAGGAGAAATATGACCTTGAGTACGATGCAGAAACGGAGATCATCACAACCGTTGGAGCGAGTGAAGCCATCGATATCACTTTTCGAACGATTTTGGAAGAGGGTACAGAGGTCATTCTGCCAGGGCCTGTCTATCCTGGCTATGAGCCTATTATTCGCTTATGTGGGGCAAAGCCGGTTCACGCGAACACGACCGCTAATCAATTCCGCTTGACAGCTGACATTATTGAAAAATACATAACAAATAAGACACGTTGTATCGTCTTGCCCTATCCGTCCAATCCTACAGGGGTAAGCTTAACAAAGAAGGAAATCACTGACATTGCAAACTTGCTCAAGGACAAAGACATTTTTATTCTAGCAGATGAAATTTATAGTGAGCTTGTCTATAATGCGGAGCATTTTTCAATTGGTACGATTCTTAGAGATAAGACAATCGTTATAAATGGGCTTTCAAAATCTCACTCAATGACAGGATGGAGAATCGGTTTTATTTTCGCTCCAGCCTATTTGGCCCAGCATATTCTGAAGGTGCACCAGTATAATGTTTCTTGTGCCACCTCCATATCCCAGTATGCTGCTCTAGAGGCCTTAACAAATGGAAAAAATGACGCACTCACTATGAAAAATGAGTATCTGACCCGAAGAGATTATGTCTATGAACGGCTTACGAAAATAGGTTTAAAAGTTGTCAACCCAGATGGAGCCTTTTATTTCTTTGTGAAGCTTCCTGACCGTTATCCTAATTCCTTTGACTTTGCTCTAGCATTAGTTGAAAAAGCCAGAGTGGCGGTGGTACCGGGTAGCGCTTTTTCCAGCTATGGGGAAGGATATTTCCGCTTGTCCTATGCTTATTCCATGGATACCTTGAAGGAAGCATTAGATCGAATAGAGAAATTTTTTGCAGAAGAAACGAGAGCCTAATTGTGCTCTCGTTTCTATATGTGCTCCGTTTAATTTTCCCAGTATTTAAAAAGGGCCTGTGTCCCGCTGTTTTCTTCTCCTCTTTCGGCCAACTGCTTATAGAGGGAGAGGGCCAATGCTAAGCCCGGTGCTTCCATTCCCATCTGCTCTGCTTCTTCAAGGGCAATCGTCATATCTTTAATGAAATGCTTAATATAAAAACCTGGTTCAAAATTACCTTGAATCATTCTAGGAGCTAAGTTTGATAACGACCAGCTTCCTGCTGCTCCAGAGGAAATACTTTTTAGAACAGTTTCCGGATCTAAACCAGATTTTTTTGCATAGGCCATCGCTTCGCTCACACCAATCATGTTAGAAGCAATAACGATTTGATTACACATTTTCGTGTGCTGCCCAGCTCCTGCTTTTCCTTGATAAACAATATTTGTCCCTAACACTTGAAAAATTGGCAGAACCTTTGTGAAGTCCTCCTCGTCCCCTCCAACCATGATAGAGAGCTTTGCTACCCTTGCCCCAATGTCTCCACCTGATACTGGTGCGTCTAAAGCATGCATTCCTTTAACTTTTGCTGCTTCATAGATTTCTTTCGCTAGGCTAGGAGTTGAGGTCGTCATATCAATCAAATATGTATGCTCTCTTCCATTTGGAATTAAGCCATTTTCCCCCAAATAGACTTCTTTAACATCGGATGGATAGCCGACAATGGTGATGATCACATTTGCTTCCTCCGCCACTGTTTTCGGAGAATCAGCCCATTTTGCCCCTTTATCAAGTAAGCTCTGCGCCTTTTCCTTTGTGCGAGAATAAACCACCACAGGGTATCCAGCATCCATTAGATTAGTCGCCATGCTTTTCCCCATTACTCCTGTACCAATAAACCCAATTACTGTATTTTCCTTCGTCAACATGTAGAGCCCCCTTCTGTTATTCTAAATTCATTCTATCATTTCTTTTAAATTAAGATCACAAAAAAGATCAAACCCGGAGGCTTGATCCTTTTGTTACTTTGTATTTGTGGCTTCCTTCACCAATTCGATAACCTCTTCAGTCGTCGACATTTGCAAGGCTTTCTCAGCCATTTTCTCCATATCGGCTCTACTTAGCTTCCGAATCAATGAACGAGCCTTAAGGATGGAAGTCGCACTCATCGAGAATTCGTCAAGGCCAAGGCCGAGCAAAATCGGAATGGCGGTCTCATCTCCAGCCATTTCGCCGCACATGCCCGTCCATTTTCCTTCCTTATGGGAAGCATCGATCACCATTTTAACTAATCGTAAAATCGATGGATTATAAGGCTGGTATAGGTACGAAACTCTTTCATTCATCCGGTCTGCTGCTAGCGTATACTGAATCAAATCATTTGTACCAATGCTAAAGAAATCGACCTCTTTCGCAAATTGATCAGCAAGCACCGCAGTAGAAGGAATTTCAACCATTATTCCAACTTCAATCGTCTTAGAAATTGCAACGCCTTCTTTTAGAAGCTTTTCTTTCTCCTCATCAAGGATCGCCTTTGCTTGTCTAAATTCTGCAATGGTTGCGATCATTGGAAACATGATTTTCAAGTTCCCATACGTGCTAGCACGTAATAGAGCCCTAAGCTGAGTTCTAAAGATATCCTGTCTTTCAAGACAGAGGCGAATCGCACGGTAGCCTAGGAATGGATTCATTTCCTTTGGCAAACTCAAGTATGGCAGTTCCTTATCTCCACCAATATCTAGTGTTCGTACCACTACCGGCTTACCTTCAAGCCCCTCTA
>DLCS01000105.1 GCA_002480735.1 Bacillaceae bacterium UBA7792
GATCTATCTCCAATGATATCAATTTGCATAATCTGTACTCCTTTTAAAAGCAATCTTTATAAAGATGGGAGGAATGTGAATGGAAGAACACGGTGTATCCGTCGCATCCTTAGTTATTGTAATCGTAATTGCCTTTTTAACTCCAATTTTACTCCATCGATTTCGATTAAATTTCATTCCCGTTGTCGTCGCTGAAATCCTGATGGGATTAATCATTGGCAAGAGTGGTTTTGATCTTGTCCGCGAGGATATGTGGTTAGAGACCCTCTCCACCCTCGGATTCATTTTCTTAATGTTTCTTAGCGGCCTGGAAATTGACTTTTCCGCCTTCTCGAAACAGAAAAAGGGCTCACGCTCTAGCACAAAATCCGAGCCAAATAGCTTTTTTGTTGCTACGACTGTCTTTATCGGGATTTTCATTGTGTCCTATGGGCTCTCCTATTTATTTGTTTTGGCGGGATTCATCGATAATGCGTTGCTTATGACATTGATTATTTCGACGATTTCTTTAGGTGTCGTAGTTCCAACCTTAAAGGAATCCCATTTAATGAAAACAAACATTGGTCAGATCATTCTTTTGATTGCAGTCATTGCTGATTTAGTCACCATGATTTTACTTGCAGTCTTTGTTTCATTATATGACGGTGGGGAAGGAAATACTTGGTTATTGCTCGTTCTTTTTGCGGCAGGGATTTTGTTGTATTTCGTTGGCAGAAGATACAAGCGGAATAAATTTATCGAAGCGATGTCCACAGGCACCATCCAGATTGGAACCCGCGCTGTTTTTACGTTAATCATTGTCTTAGTTGCCATCTCGGAAACAGTGGGTGCAGAAAATATTCTTGGTGCCTTTATGGCAGGCGTATTGGTTTCATTGCTTGCACCTGACCAGGAGCTCGTTCATAAGCTAGATTCATTTGGCTATGGATTCTTGATCCCGATCTTTTTTGTGATGGTCGGGGTTGACTTGGATATATGGAAGCTATTTGGGGATCCGAAATTGCTTCTGCTCATCCCTTTATTATTAGTAGCTCTTTTTATCTCAAAATTAATCCCAATTACCGTACTAAGATTTTGGTTTGATCTGCGGACTGTTTTGGCATCGGGAATTTTATTGACCTCGACCCTATCCTTAGTCATTGCTGCGGCGACCATCGGGGAGCGGATGGGAGTCATCTCCTCAGGGATGAGTGGGACAGTGATTCTAGTAGCTGTTATTACCTGTGTGGTCACTCCTGTCATATTTAAGAACTTGCTGCCTAAGGAAAATCTAGTAGAGAAGCAGGTCAAGATTGCGTTCGTAGGGGCCAATCAGTTAACATTGCCTCTGTCTAGAGAGCTGAAGTCTTCTCTCTATCAAACATCGATCTATCACACGAAACAATCGAAGGTAGACACGAGCTTTGCCGATTCCTTATTTGAAATACAGGAAATCGATCATTTTTCAATAGAGGCATTAGCTGACACTGAGGTTTTTTCATCTGATATTGTTGTCGTTTCTACAGGGGATGATGAGCAAAATGCAACCCTTGCCATTGCTGTGAAGGAAGAAGGGGTAGAACGGGTCATTGTGCGTATTGAAAGTCCGGATTTAGAGGAGGGCTTACGTGAGGAAGGGGTGGAGGTTTATTCCGTCTTTAATTCTTCAAAGGCGCTCCTTAGAGCTTTGATTGAGTCACCGAAGGTATTGAGTATCTTAACAAACCAGGAAAATGCCCTTTATGAAATTCTCCTATTGAATGATCATTTTGATGGAATGAAATTAAGGATTTTTCCGTTTACTGGAGATGTTATCTTTGTTCGGATTTTCCGTGGCAAGGATTCGATTGTACCCCATGGGGATACCGAGCTTCAGCTTAATGATCGCTTAATCGTCACTGGGACAAAGGAATATGTTGACGACCTAAAGCGGGAGCTTGAATTTTGTGAGTGGTGTTAAAGGCAGTAATGCGAGAGTGTTACTGCTTTTCTTTTTTCTAAAAATAAGGTAATATTAGTATCAGGTACTAATAACTTATAATAAATGTTGGAGGGAAACTATATGTCTCTTTCTTTAAAGGGAAAAAATATCGTCGTGATGGGTGTTGCCAACAAACGTAGTATTGCATGGGGGATTGCTCGTTCACTCCATCAAGCCGGTGCCCGCTTGATTTTCACATATGTTGGAGAAAGATTGGAAAAGAGTGTCCGTGAATTAGTGGAGTCTTTAGAGACGAATAATTCTCTCATACTCTCTTGTGATGTCACAAATGATGAAGAAATCGCCAAATGCTTCAGCAAGATTAAAAATGAGGTTGGTGTCATTCATGGAGTGGCTCATTGCATCGCATTCGCCAATAAAGAGGAGCTTCAAGGCGAATATATGAATACAACTCGTGATGGATTTCTTTTAGCTCATAATATTAGCTCATACTCGCTTACAGCTGTTGCGAAAGAGGCAAGAACCCTTATGACAGAAGGCGGCAGCATTGTGACACTTACGTATTTAGGTGGCGAAAGAGTAATTAAGAACTATAATATTATGGGAGTGGCAAAGGCTTCATTGGATGCGAGCGTGAAGTATTTGGCCAATGACCTTGGTCCAGAGGGAATTCGTGTCAACTCCATTTCAGCTGGTCCAATCCGCACCCTTTCAGCCAAGGGAGTGAGCGATTTTAACTCGATTTTGAAGGAAATTGAGGAACGCTCTCCACTAAGAAGAACAACGACACCTGAAGAGGTGGGCGATACAGCATTATTCTTATTCAGCGACCTATCAAGAGGAATGACTGGGGAAAATCTTCATGTCGATTCCGGCTTCCATATTCTATAATTTTCTTCTTGAATGCAATATCAATACCCCCTTCGCATGAAGGCGGGTATTTTTGTATAGCTAAGAATGTCTCATTATTGAAACGAATTCCTGCTTCTCGCATACATATAGATTGAACCAATTGTATGTGGAGGTGCAGCCCTATTGAGCAAGAAACAAATCAAACGTCAACCACTATTATATATTCACCAGCCAGAGTTCCAGGTTAACGTAGGGAAAATGCAGGAGACTTTTTCCATCAAGCAGGCTGAAAAAAGTAAGGAAGAAAAACCGAAAAGTGAGCCTAAAGCGGAAGTAGATCAAGAGCAAGACATCCCAGCGGCCGAAGAGGTTCAAGCAACAATAGAAGAATTTGAAGAGGAGCATTTGGAGAGAAACAAAAAAGGTCTGCGGAGGCTCAAGTCTTTTCGAGAGATGGATATTGAGGAGAGGCTCGATTATCTCGCCTATTTTCCAAAGAAGCTGCCTCCAGTCCCGTGCCTTTTTCAAACAAAGACGAAGGAGATTCGTGGAACCTTGATGGAAAAAACAGAGGAGCAAGTGGTTATCAAGCTATTTGATAAGACAGAGATAGCCCTTCCAATCAATGATTTGATAGCTATACGGATGATTGGTCTATGAAAGCTCCAAGAAAAAAGCCAGTCGTATGAGCGACTGGCCTTTCATTATAAGCGGTTAGTCTTCACAAATGTCTAGGTCAACATCAGCCACACATTGAATGGCACAGAAACAGCTAAGGTCAACCGTGACGCAGTCATTTGTTGCTTCGAAATCATGAACATGACATACCTTGCCTAAATCGATGCAGCAATCATTTGTTAAATCCAATGCATCTCCATCACGTTTCTTCGGTTTAATGACACGCAATGTTGCACAGCAATTATCGAACACCTCTTCAACACGGAAGAAAATGGATACGCAAGCACAATCATCTTCTCTAAAGAAAGCATGGAATGGAGAACCGTCAGCGGTTTTTAATACGAATACACGAGTATCTGCTCTTTGCCTTTTTCCTGGTTTAATTAAAGAACCTAGTGGTTCCTGGAAACAGCTTGTAGGACATTCACAAACTTCTTCGGCTGCATCTTGGATGTCTTTTATGGCACGAACAACTTCGCAAACACAGTTTCCGCGTCTAGTGGCTAATACGTCGTCGTTCTTTTTTCCACAACCCATTCGTTATTCCTCCTTATATTTTGAACTCATATTACATTAATAACATATTGCTATAAGGGCTTTTGGGTAACGGACAATCGCCTTGTTTCCTAAAAATAGGCGGGTTGACTATAAGTAAAGGGATTGAATAAAATGGAGATTTCATGGCTGGAGTTTGTCATCCTTTCGTTGGCAAGCTTTCGTTTAACAAGGCTAATTGTATTTGACAAGATCACGGAATTCCTGAGGGCTCCCTTCTTTGAGGAGGAAATAGAAGTAGGACCTGATGGAGAAGAAGAAATTTATTATGTTCCAAAAAAAGGGCTGATTACGAATTTTCTTGGTGAATTGTTAAGCTGCTACTGGTGTACAGGTATATGGGTGACGCTTATACTTTGTCTGTTTTATCTGATGTGGCCTGTTCTTGCGACTCCTTTCATTCTTGTGCTTGCCGTTGCTGGATGTGCTGCCCTCATTGAGGTAATGGTCCAAAGATTGCTGTAACAACATAACTTTGAAAAAACTAGTTGTTACGCATATACCATGCTTCATATCCTTGCATATTTTATCATATCGATGGAGATTAGTTGGATTTAAAAAAGATTGGAGCGGAAAGCTATGCCAGATAAAGGGAAAAATACTGGAGGTAAACTCCAGAAGAAACGTCCTTCTAAAAAGAAAAAAGGCTGTGGCTGCGGGAAAAAGAAGACAAGATAATCGAAAATCATAAATGGATCTGCTTGTGCAAACGGGCAGGTCTTTTTTTCTAAATATTGGTAATGGTTAATTTGTGGGAAACATTCATAAATTGAGAAATGTGCTGGAAAAATAACTTTGATAGTGAATTTCTTAGAGGAAGGGAAGCCAATGAAGAATGCTCGACTTTTGATAGCTTTGCTAACGCTGGTTTTGGTTGGTGGTTGTAATAATGATGGTCCAAAGGAAAGTGGAATGGCGTTAATTCAAACGACAAACCCTTCCGCTGTCACCCTCAATAAGCATACGAGGGAAGAGAGTGATTTGATCGAGGCAATTGAAACGGACATCGAGGGTTTTAAGGAACTGTATGATGTTGCGGTCGTTAAAGGAAAGAAAGATATTTTGGTTGCCTATAAGGTTAAGCATTTGCAAAGATTTCGCATGAAGCAAATTGAAAAAAAAGTGGTCAAGCACTTAGAAGACAAATACCCAAATGAGAATTTTACCGTCTCCAGTGACTATAAGATATTTCTTGAAGCTGTTGAATTAGAAAAGAATATGAAGAATCCAAATTATTCTCCCAAAAAAGCAGAGGATAAGCTACAGGAAATCATTAAGCTACAGAAAGAGTTAACTTGAAAGGAGCTCATCAATGGGGAATAACAACCAGACACAAAAGGAAAAACAATATCAATCACTGGAAAAGAAGTACGAAACGAAACGCCCCGTGCTTAAGAACTGTTTGAAAGCATTCCTAGTAGGTGGGCTCTTTTGTCTAGTAGGACAAGCGATTACATATTTCTATATTTATTTCTTTAATTTTACGGAGCAAACAGCTGGAAATCCAACAGTTGCGACGATGGTGTTTATTTCAATGCTCCTAACGGGGTTTGGTGTCTATGATCATATTGGTCAATTCGCAGGGGCAGGAAGTGCGGTTCCTGTGACAGGCTTCGGAAATGCGGTCATTTCGGCTGCCATTGAACATCGAACAGAAGGGTTTGTTCTTGGAGTCGGTGGCAATATGTTTAAGCTAGCAGGTTCTGTCATTCTCTTTGGGGTCTTTTCCGCCTTTATTGTCGCGCTGATTAAGACACTTCTCATTCAATGGGGGGTTATTTAATGCTGATTGGAAAGCAATCGTGGACGTTTCCTAATAAGCCTGTCATTACGGCTACTGGGGTATCAGGTGGTCCCTTCGAAGCAAAAGGGAAGCTGTCAAAGGATTTTGATATTCTTCACGAGGATTTATGGATGGGACAGGATTCATATGAAAAAGCCCAGAGGGTATTAATGGAAGAGGCAGCACAGACAGCATTGGAAAAAGCGAATATGAAAAAGGACGAAGTACAGTTTTTAATAGCAGGAGATTTAATCAATCAGATTACACCGACTACGTTCTCAGCGAAAACACTCGAAATGCCGTATGTAGGAATTTTTGGAGCCTGTTCCACCTCAATGGAAGGCCTCGCCCTTGCCTCCTTTATCGTTAATTATCAGGGAGCAAACTACATATTAACCGGTTCTTCGAGCCATAATGCAGCGAATGAAAAGCAATTCCGCTATCCAACTGAATATGGGGGACAGAAGCCTCCTACTGCCCAATGGTCTGTAACAGGAGCTGGTGCGGCGCTCGTTAAAGCAAATCAGAATGAAAAAGGGGTGCCCGTTACGACGTCCGCGACGATCGGAAAGGTGGTTGATCTGGGGTTAACAGACCCATTTAATATGGGGGGAGCGATGGCACCGGCTGCAGCCGATACGATTGTCGCCCATTTTAAAGATTTGAAATTGGAGCCTTCCTACTATGATTTGATTATCACAGGCGATCTCGCGAAGATCGGGCGGGACGTTACATATGAATTGCTGCAAAAGGAAGGGCTTCAAATCGAGCGGGAAAAATTCCAGGATTGTGGCCTCATGATTTATAATGATGACCAGCCTGTACAGGCAGGGGCCAGTGGTGCAGGATGCTCTGCGGCTGTGGTCTATGGTCATATTCTCAATCAAATGAAACAAGGGGTTTACAAGAGAATTCTCGTTGTGGCTACTGGTGCTCTACTATCGCCGTTGACTTACCAGCAGAAAGAGAGTATTCCTTGTATCGCTCACGCTGTTTCGATAGAAATGGTGTAGGAGGAAATATTCTTTCTATTTATTGTTAAATAGCAACAAAGTTTGAGAAGAGAGCTTCAATTTGAAGGAGTGAAATGGAATGCTACCGATGTTTTTTTGGGCCTTTGTTGTTGGGGGTGTAATTTGTGTGATTGGCCAGCTGCTCTTTGATGTGGCAAAATTGACACCTGGCCATACATTAAGCCTGCTTGTCGTTCTTGGGGCAGTCCTTGATGGATTTGGGTTGTACGAGCCATTAGCGGATTTTGCGGGTGCAGGTGCTACCGTACCGATAACAAACTTTGGGAATACACTTGTTCATGGTGCTTTACAGGAAGCCGATCAGCATGGTCTCATCGGTGTTCTAACTGGAATGTTTGAGGTAACGAGTTCGGGAATCTCTGCTGCTATAGTTTTTGCTTTCATCGGTGCGCTTCTTTTTAAGCCGAAAGGTTAGGAGCGTCGTCTAGTAAGTTGTTTTTAGTATAAGAAAAGAGCCTGTTATGTGCAACTGCGGAATCTAAAGTTGAGCCTATACAAATTTTGTCCAACCCTCATATGTTACTAGTGACACCATTAAAGTGAGGTGACATTGTATGGGCTGCGGATTTGGAGGCTATGGCGGTTACGGTTATGGCGGAGGCGGCGGTTATTATGGAGGTTCAACCTTTGTACTAATCGTTGTATTATTCATCCTGTTAATTATTGTCGGCGCTAGCTTCTATTATTAATACGAATTAACAGATGGAGGAAATGTCGTTTTCTGTTTGGAGAACGGCATTTCTTTTTTTTTGGTGAATAATATTTTGTAGAATAATTAGAATTTTATGAATAGTGGTTGTATTTGTTAATCAAGGGAGTGTATACTGAAGAAGATAACATACTAACTGGTTAGTTAGTGGGAGGAGGATTGGCATGAATTTTTCTTATTCACCGAAGGTTCAAGAGCTTCAAGAGAGATTAAATGAGTTCATGGATAAATACATTTATCCGAATGAGAAGCTGTATGGGAAGCAGGTCGAGGAAAATAATCGCTGGAATGGTGTCCCCCCAATTATGGAAGAGCTTAAGCAGAAGGCGAAGGAGGAAGGGCTTTGGAATTTATTTTTACCTGATAGTGAATTTGGGGCAGGCTTAACAAATACGGAATATGCACCGTTATGTGAAATCATGGGACGTTCTTTAATTGCTCCGGAGGTGTTTAATTGTAGTGCACCGGATACAGGCAATATGGAAGTACTTGTTCGATACGGCTCCGAGAAGCAGAAGGAACAGTGGTTGAAGCCGTTACTGAACGGGGAAATTCGCTCCTGTTTTTCAATGACGGAACCGGATGTTGCTTCTTCAGATGCGACGAATATTGAAGCAAGCATAGTCAGAGACGGGGATGAATATGTCATTAATGGCCGCAAATGGTGGTCCTCTGGAGCTGGAGATCCGCGATGCAAAATTGCTATTGTCATGGGCAAGACCAATCCTGAAGCCCATCGTCATGAGCAGCAGGCGATGATTTTGGTTCCCCTTGATACTCCAGGTGTAACGATCGAGCGGATGCTCCCAGTCTTTGGTTATGACCATGCACCCCATGGACATGCGGAAATTACATATGATAATGTTCGTGTGCCTGTTGATAATATCATTTGGGGAGAAGGAAAAGGTTTTGCTATTGCACAGGGGCGCCTTGGGCCAGGAAGAATCCATCATTGTA
Source organism: Bacillaceae bacterium UBA7792 (assembly GCA_002480735.1). Lineage (GTDB taxonomy): Bacteria > Bacillota > Bacilli > Bacillales > Cytobacillaceae > Robertmurraya > Robertmurraya andreesenii. The sequence goes on from DLCS01000105.1 coordinate 8,490, forward strand.
TGAGATTAATCGGAGCAGCAGAGAGAGCACTTGAGGAATTATGTAAGCGTGTTCAAACGAGGGTTGCATTTGGAAAGCCGCTTTCAAATCAAGGGGTTGTAATGGAATGGATAGCAGATTCACGGATTGAAATTGAGCAAGCAAGACTTCTGACATTAAAAGCAGCCTATATGATGGACACGGTTGGTAATAAGGAAGCGAAGTCAGAAATTGCCATGATTAAAGTGGTAGCTCCAAATATGGCGCTTCGGGTCATCGACCGTGCGATCCAAGCATTTGGTGGAGCAGGAGTCAGTGATGATTTTACGCTGGCGGCACAATGGGCGAATTCTCGTACATTAAGGCTTGCTGACGGACCGGATGAGGTTCATCGGGCGCAGGTGGCGAAGTTAGAATTAAGGAAATACCGCTGAGTTTGGGTTTCGCAAATAAGCGCAAAAAACGATCAATTTTTCTAGAAAAAAGTGAACAAAAGGATGGATGAAGGATGCACGTTCATGAACTT
>DLCS01000282.1 GCA_002480735.1 Bacillaceae bacterium UBA7792
AGTAGAGGGTACTCTTTTTTGCTTTGAAAAAAGACAAGTAAAGGGAAAATAAAAAAAGCCCATACAGGCTTACTATGAATAGATTTCGGGCTTGTTTATTTTTCTCATTTTCTTTAAATAAAATTTATATTGAGGGTCACTTGTATCAGTTGAAATAATGCTCTTTTCACATTCCGTACAAATAAATGAAGTGTATAAATGTATGCCCTTTTCCTTAGACTGCTCACAAATAACACATGTTTCCCCATATGGTTTCTTTGCTAGTACTGAATCCAATATGACTCCACCTCCACAACACTATTTTGCCCAATGGATTCCGTTTATATAACAATATTTAGAATCTTCACTCTTATATTTCTCCACGTTCCTTGTTGTTAGTTAAGTTTATGTTTCTTGGAGATTTTCGTTGTATGTCTAAGCAGAGATTTTTTAAAATTATCCAGATCCGTCCTAACTTCAATCGTAACTCCTTTTTTGCTGCCTAATTTGATAAAATAGACAGGTAGAATAAATAAAATGGTGATAACATGGATCAATTACGAACACCCCTACATCAAGCAGTCAAGGATCATGCTGAAAAAAGGCATATTTCTCTACATGTTCCTGGACATAAAAATGGTGAGCTATTAAGAAAGGAGGATTTGTTTTACCAGATGCTCTCAATGGATGTTACCGAGCTGTCTAATTTGGATGATTTACATTATCCAGAGGGAGCTATTTTGGAAGCAGAAAAGCTTTTATCGGACGCTTATCGATCGAAGCAGAGCTTTTTTCTTGTGAATGGTTCTACCGTGGGGAATTTGGCTATGATGATGGCAACGCTTGAGGAGGGTGACACGGTTTTTATACAAAGAAACTCCCATAAATCGATCTTGAATGGAATCGAGCTGACCAGAGCAAAGCCGATTCTTTTGGGGCCCGAGCTGGTCGAGGAGTGGGGGATTGCCGGCGGGGTATCGCTAGCGACGGTTAGGGAGGCCTACTCACTATATCCTGATTGCAAAGCGATCATATTAACCTACCCTAATTATTATGGAAACACATACGAATTAAAGGAAATTATTGAGTTTGCCCATGAACAAGGGGTTCCGGTACTGATTGATGAGGCTCATGGTGCTCATTTCATTGGTGGGGAATTTTTCCCTCCTTCGGCCCTTGAGCTAGGTGCAGATGTAGTAGTGCACTCCGCACATAAGACACTCCCTGCAATGACGATGGGTTCATATCTTCACGTCAATAGTGCTTATGTTTCTGGGGAGAAAATAAACCATTTTTTAAGAATTCTTCAATCTAGCAGTCCTTCCTATCCCATTATGGTCTCACTGGATGTAGCAAGAAAATATATTGCTTCATACACAACGGAAGATGCCCAGTATTTAAAAGAGCTGATTGCTCACTTTAAAGAGGAATTATCGAGTATTAAGCAAATAAAGGTGCTTGATTATCCAAATGGACTCGGGGATCCATTGAAGCTGACCCTTCAAACACAATGTAGCTATACAGGCTATGAATTGCAGCGATTATTTGAAGAGCAAGGGATATATACAGAAATGGCAGATCCGAACCATGTCCTTCTTGTATTACCCTTGTTAAAAAAAGGAATATCCTTTCCCTTTGATGAAATTGCAATGCGTATCAAGGCAGCTATGATTGATATCATTCCAGAGATAAGAGGCAGCGATTATTCTTATTTTAGAAAGAAAAAAATATCTACTATACAAGAAAAGAAGGATAGCCTTGTAAAAGAAATTCCGCTGCAGGAAGCGGAAAACTATATCTCTGCTGAAACCATTATTCCCTATCCTCCAGGGGTTCCATTATTGCTTCGAGGAGAAAAAATAACAAAAGAGGATTTGGAGGGTATTACCCTGTTGCTAAACTCAGGAGCAAGATTCCAAGGGGGAGAGATATTAACGAAGGGGAAAGTTAAGGTTTTCTTATAAGATGGAGGAAAAACATAATGACTAGAGGAATATTTATTACAATAGAAGGACCTGAAGGAGCCGGTAAAACAACCGTTCTGAATATGTTGGTTGAAAAGCTTCATTCAGAAGGAAAAAAGGTTTTACAAACAAGGGAACCAGGAGGTATTGAAATAGCCGAACAAATACGAAGGGTTATATTAGATACAAATAATACCACGATGGATCCGAGGACAGAGGCACTCCTCTACGCAGCGGCACGTCGCCAGCATCTCATAGAAAAAGTAAAACCAGCCTTAGAGGAAGGCTATCTTGTTTTGTGTGATCGATTTATTGATAGCTCGCTCGCTTATCAAGGATATGCAAGAAAGCTAGGAATCGAAGAGGTTTATAGTATCAACAGCTTCGCCATTGAAGGCATGATGCCACAACTAACCTTATACTTCGATATTGAGCCTGAGATTGGGCTGAATAGAATTCGAAAAAGTGATGAAAGAGAAGTAAATCGGTTAGATTTAGAAGATATCTATTTTCATCAAACTGTTCGTGAAGGATATCATCTTCTTTTGAAGAAATTCCCTGAACGAATTTCCATGATCAATGCAGAAAACCCTATTGAAGTCGTCTTAGAGGAAGCCTATCAAAAGATACGTAAATGTATTGAATAGTGGGCCAAAAATGACAACCATAGAGAAAACAGTCATATATTAAAATACCTGCTATAATATACATAATAGAAATGAGATTTAAGGAGTTGATAGAATGAAGCTCATTATCGCGGTTGTACAGGATCAGGATAGTAATCGCTTATCTGCTGCACTTGTTGAACATAATTTTCGTGCTACAAAGTTAGCTAGCACAGGTGGTTTTTTAAAATCCGGAAATACCACTTTTTTAATCGGAACGGATGACATTCGTGTTGACAAGGCATTGCAAATTATTAAGGATAATTGCCAGGCGAGAGATCAGCTCGTTACTCCAGTTTCACCAATGGGTGGAAATGCAGACTCCTTTGTTCCATATCCAGTAGAGGTAGAAGTGGGTGGAGCGACTGTATTTGTGTTACCAATTGAGCAGTTCCATAATTTTTAAAGGCTGTTTTACTGAAACAACCATGTTTGAGAAAAGAGCCTTTTTAAAAATCCAGTAAAAAAGAAGGTTCGCTATGAATACGTGGGAAGAGTATGAAAAAGTACAACCAACCGTTTTGAAGATGTTAAAAAATAGTATAATGAAGGATCGGTTAGCCCACGCTTATTTATTTGAAGGAATGCGGGGGACTGGAAAGAAAGAGGTTAGCCTGCTTCTAGCAAAGAGCCTATTTTGTACACAGCCGCTAGGAAGCTATATCCCCTGTAATTCTTGCCATAACTGCAAAAGGATTGATAACGGGAATCATCCTGATCTGCATATGATAGAACCTGATGGCTTATCGATTAAGAAACAGCAAATTCAAGACCTGCAGGAGGAATTTTCAAAGAAGGGCGTCGAATCAAAACGGAAGGTATATATCATTGTCCATGCCGATCGGATGACTGCTAATGCCGCTAATAGTCTATTGAAATTTCTGGAAGAACCCTCATCGGAAACTACAGCTATTTTACTAACAGAACAGGTGCAACAAATATTGCCAACGATTCTTTCCCGTTGCCAAATTGTTACGTTCAAACCACTATCTTCTGATATTCTCATTCAAAAATTAGTAGAAAATGGAGTAAATGAAAAGAAGGCTCCAGTAATTGCCCAGTTAACCAATAATTTAGACGAAGGTCTGAATTTAAGTCATGATGAATGGTTTGCACAAGCCCAAAAAATAGTGTTAAAATTGTATGAAGCCATGAGGAAAGGTTCACTTGAGGCTTTGGTATCACTTCAAGGGGATTGGTTCTTCCACTTCAAAGAAAAGAACCAGGTTGATCAAGGCTTAGACTTATTACTTCTTATTCTTAAGGATTTATTATATATTCAGCTTGGAAAGGGACATCGAGTAGTTCATTTAGAAGAAAGCCAGCGTCTGGAACAATTAGCGTTGCAAACGTCAGCGATTCGTTTGGCCAATCAAATGTCGGCCGTCTTAGATGCTAAGAGAAAGCTGCATGCGAATATGAATCCACAGCTGCTAATGGAGCAGCTTGTGTTGGAATTGCAGGAGGGGTCTTCATTTGTATGATGTAGTAGGAGTCCGCTTTAAGAAAGCGGGGAAAATATATTATTTTGATCCTGGGGATCTTTCAATTCAAAAGGACGATTTTGTCATTGTTGAGACAGTAAGAGGGGTTGAATACGGAAGGATTGTCATTGGTCCTAAGAAAGTAGAAGAGCATGATGTAGTGCTCCCTCTTAAAAAGGTTCTAAGAATTGCAGATCAAAAGGATAAGCTGATCGTTGAGGAAAATAAGCAATCTGCGAAGGAAGCTTATGAGGTTTGCTGTGAGAAGGTCAATCTACATCAGCTAGATATGAAACTAGTTGATGTGGAATATACCTTTGATCGCAATAAAGTCATCTTTTATTTTACAGCGGATGGTCGGGTAGATTTTCGAGAGCTAGTGAAGGATTTAGCAGCCATATTTAGAACGAGGATTGAATTGAGACAGATTGGTGTTCGTGATGAAGCGAAAATGCTTGGTGGAATAGGGCCATGTGGTCGTATGCTTTGCTGTTCCAGTTTTTTAGGTGACTTTGAACCTGTTTCTATTAAAATGGCCAAGGATCAGAATTTATCTCTCAATCCAACAAAGATCTCTGGATTATGCGGTCGCCTCATGTGCTGTTTAAAATACGAAAATGATGAATATGAATCCGCAAAGGAACAACTGCCAGATATAGGGGAAATGATCGGAACCCCAGCTGGCACAGGCAAAGTAGTAGGATTAAATATTTTGGAACGTATTCTTCAAGTAGAACTTATTGAACAAGGACGTGTTCTCGAATATACTCTAGATGAAATATTGAAGGAAGGCGCGATATAGAAGGGCCCCAGACAATTGAGGTGGAAGGCGTGAATAAAAAGGAAATCTTTGATTCAGTGAGCAATATGGAAGTTCAGATTGGGCAGCTGTATCAGCAGCTTGGTGAGTTGAAGCAGCATTTGGCGGAAATACTGGAAGAGAACAACTCATTAATGCTGGAAAATAGCCATCTTAGACGTCGACTTGAGCAAACCTCTGGTATAGAGCAAACAAACCAAAATAAGAGAAATGAGAAGTCATCAGGGCATCCAGTTGAGAAAATAATAGATATTGGAGAAGGATACGATAATTTGGCTCGCCTTTACCAAGAGGGCTTTCATATTTGTAATCTTCATTTTGGAAGTCCGCGTAAAGAAGGCGATTGTCTTTTCTGCTTGTCGTTTCTCAATAAAAAATAATTCCAGTCTTCCTATAAAGGAAGACTATTTTTTTAAGATTTGGAGGAACAAAACATGGTGCAATTAAAGGGTGACGAGCGGCTTGATTACTTGTTAGCAGAGGATTTAAGAATTATTCAGAGTCCGTCTGTATTTGCCTTTTCGCTAGATGCTGTCCTACTCGCAAGATTTGTCTATGTACCCATACAAAAAGGGCACTTAATTGATTTATGTAGTGGCAATGGGGTTATCCCCCTCTTTTTGAGTACAAGATCAAAGGGACAAATCACCGGTGTGGAAATTCAGGAACGGTTATATGATATGGCGATTCGAAGCTTTGAATATAATAAGCTTGGGTCTAGGGTTCAGATGATACACGGGGATATTAAGGAGATGCCTGCCCGATTGGGAAAGGAAAAATATGATGTTGTGACATGTAATCCCCCTTATTTTCCAACCCCTTCAAAGGAAGAAATGAATGAAAATGAACATTTAGCCATTGCACGTCATGAAATATACTGTACACTCGAGGATACGATCCGCATTTCCAGTCATCTCGTTAAACAGGGAGGCAAGGTTGCTTTTGTCCATCGTCCTGGGAGACTCTTAGATATTGTCACATTGATGCGCAATTATCGATTGGAGCCAAAAAGAATTCAGCTCGTCTATCCAAAGAAAGGCAAGGAAGCGAATATTCTATTAATAGAAGCAATTAAAGATGGAAAAGCTGATCTAAAAATTCTCTCCCCATTATATGTTTATGAAGAAAATAATGAGTACACACCTGAAATGCAGGAAATTCTTTATGGGAAGAAGTGAAGGAAATGTGGCAGCAAAAAAGTTTTGAAAATGAAGAACAGAAAGGGATTCTTTATTTAATACCCACGCCAATAGGAAACCTTGAGGATATGAGCTTTCGTGCGGTGAGATTACTAAAGGAAGCGGATTTGATTGCAGCTGAGGATACTCGAAATACGAAGAAATTATGCAATCATTTTGAGATTTCTACACCGATTGTGAGCCATCATGAGCATAATAAGGAAACAAGTGGTGGAAAGCTGATTGAAAAACTGAAGGAAGGGGCGAAGATTGCGCTAGTCAGTGATGCTGGCATGCCCACCATTTCCGACCCGGGATATGAGCTGGTTGTAGCGGCTGTTCGAGAACAGTTAACAGTGGTCCCTCTTCCAGGGGCTAACGCCGCTCTCACTGCTTTGATCGCATCAGGCTTGTCGACTCAGCCCTTTTATTTTTACGGATTCTTGCCAAGACAGAAAAAAGAAAAAGTTAAAGAGTTAGAGAGCCTTTCCAAAATCAATTCAACACTCATTCTTTATGAATCTCCCCATCGACTAAAGGAGACACTCCAGCAATTACTTAATGTTTTTGGGGATCGGGGAATTTCTCTCTGTAGAGAGTTAACCAAGAGGTATGAAGAATTTATTAGGGGAACCGTAAGCGAAGCACTACAGTGGGCGGAAAGGGAAGAAATCCGTGGAGAATTTTGTATCATCGTTGAAGGAAGCAAGGAGCAGATAGAAGAGGTAGATGCGTGGTGGGAAACCCTCTCCTTACTAGAGCATATTGAATATTATATTTCAGAAAAAAACTTTTCATCAAAAGAGGCTATTAAGCAGACCGCTAAGGATCGAAATATGAATAAAAGGGACGTATATCAGGCGTACCATGTGGATGCCCAGTAGAAAAGCAGAAGTGCTCTGCAATAAAATAGGGCTTCTCAGAAAGAGAAGCCCTTGAAATATAAAGATTAATTATGCTTTAATTGTTTGGAAAGCATCTTGAATTTCCTTCAATAGCTTTTCAGCACCATCACGGCTTAAGATTAATTTGCCGTCTGCGAAGGCAACGTTCTCATCAGATACTTCTCCAGTCACCTGGCAAGTCATGTTTGGCTTATATTTCTTAAGAATGATACGTTCGTCATCCACATAAATTTCCAAAGCATCCTTTTCTGCAATTCCTAAAGTACGTCTTAATTCAATAGGAATAACCACACGGCCTAGTTCATCAACCTTACGTACAATACCTGTAGATTTCATATAAATATCTCCTCTCAATCTCCCAAAAAAATTAATGTCTTCTCTCTCTATTCGTCATTATTCGACATTTTTCTTTCTTGTCCTAATAATAACAGTTATTCCCATAAACGTCAATAATTTTATATCCTTTTTCTTGAAAAAATATGGGTGCTTAAAAAAACATTGATTTTTTAACGTTTCATAAGTCATATATAATATTATATGTGGGCAAAAAATGAAAGGATTCTCAATCTATTTCTAAATTCTCTAGGTCAAAATCTGTTGAGTAGAGATTATTCGACGAAATTCGACAAAATTTTAGACTGTGGGATTATTTCATTTCCATACAAATGAATAATACATAATCAGTTTGCACATTTCCTTATTCTTAGGTATATTTTGATGATAGAATAGGAAATGATGACGAGTATATTGCTTGCGAAACCTACAATGATATATAAATAGATCTTGAGGTATATTTTTATCCCTATAAGGAGGGACAGGTTATGGAGAAAAAAACTTTTTATCTTACAACACCCATTTATTATCCTAGCGGCAATCTACATATAGGGCATGCCTATACAACTGTTGCAGGAGATGCAATGGCACGGTATAAGCGCTTGCGCGGATTTGATGTCATGTATTTAACTGGGACAGATGAGCATGGTCAGAAAATACAGCAAAAGGCAAACGAAAAAGGGGTTACCCCACAAGAATATGTGGATGAAATTGTAGCTGGGATTCAGGAGCTTTGGAAAAAGCTTGATATTTCTTACGATGATTTCATTCGAACCACACAGGATCGTCATAAGGAAGTAGTGGAGAAGATTTTTGCTCAATTATTGGAGCAAGGGGATATCTATTTAGATGAATATGAAGGATGGTACTGCACACCTTGTGAATCCTTCTTTACAGAAAGACAACTTAATGAAGGAAACTGTCCAGACTGTGGCAGACCAGTGGAAAAGGTGAAGGAAGAATCCTATTTCTTTAAGGTAAGTAAGTATGCAGATCGACTTCTCGAATACTATGAACAAAACCCAGGCTTTATCCAGCCGGAATCCCGAAAGAATGAAATGATCAACAATTTCATTAAACCAGGGCTAGAGGACTTGGCCGTATCAAGAACAACCTTTGATTGGGGAATTAAGGTGCCGGGCAACCCGAAGCATGTCATCTACGTATGGATTGATGCCCTTTCCAACTATATTACAGCCTTAGGCTATGGTACGGAAGACGATTCCAAATACCAAAAATATTGGCCAGCGGATTTCCATCTTGTCGGGAAGGAAATTGTCCGTTTCCACACGATTTATTGGCCAATTATGCTGATGGCGTTAGATTTGCCACTGCCTAAAAAGGTATTTGCCCATGGCTGGTTACTCATGAAGGACGGAAAAATGTCCAAGTCAAAGGGAAATGTGGTCGATCCTGTCACTCTAATTGATCGTTATGGCTTAGATGCTCTTAGATACTATTTATTAAGAGAAGTTCCATTTGGTTCAGATGGCGTGTTTACACCAGAAGGATTTATTGAAAGAATCAATTTTGATTTAGCCAATGATTTAGGAAATCTTTTGAACCGTACGGTTGCAATGATTGATCGCTATTTTGATGGAGTGATTCCTTCCTATAAAGGATCTCATAGTGAATATGATAAGCAACTGCTAGAGGTTAATAAAGAAACTGTTCAGAAATATGAAGAAGCAATGGAAAATATGGAATTCTCTGTTGCCCTCACCTCACTTTGGCAGCTTGTAAGCAGAACGAATAAATACATTGATGAAACACAGCCATGGGTGCTAGCGAAAGAAGAGAAGCAGGAGGAATTAGCTTCTGTCATGGCTCATTTAGTAGAGTCCTTGCGAAGAACAGCTATCTTGCTTCAGCCATTCCTAACCCGTACGCCAGGTGAAATCTTTAACCAATTGAACGTGAATGAGCCAGCCTTCACTTCATGGGAAAGCTTGGAGACATTTGGTCCGATTGGAGAAGGAGTTAAGGTTGCGAAAGGCAACCCACTTTTCCCACGTTTAGATATAGAGGAAGAAGTAGCTTTTATTAAAGAGAAGATGCAAGGACCTGCTGCCCCAGTAGAAGAGAAAAAGGAAGAGGTTCCGGAAGTTGAGGAAATCACGATTGATGATTTCATGAAGGTTGATTTACGGGTGGCACAAGTGATGGATGCCGAACCTGTGAAGAAGGCCGATAAGCTGTTAAAGCTTCAATTAGATTTGGGTTACGAGAAGCGCCAGGT
>DLCS01000208.1 GCA_002480735.1 Bacillaceae bacterium UBA7792
AATGACTCTTTAGTTCGAAAAGCTTGGCTTTACATAGTGCCTTTCTTCACTGACCGTCGCAAAGCATTGAAGGACATCAATTTCGCTCACCGTCTTCGCCAGCTCCTGAAGTCTAGGGATATATTCCTTCACATACTCACGGACCTCCGTGAAAAGATCGTATTCTAGCTCAACACTTTTTTCCTCTGCTTGCAGGATGAGCGCTTCCTTTTCTTTCAAAGCGGGAGTAATAAAACGTTCCGCATTCGTTAAAGTCTGCTTCCGTTCATACTGCCCCTCCTGTAATAGATGGAGGTTAGCCCTTGTCACTTCAATATAGTAGCCAAATACACGGTTATAGCCGACCTTCAGTGATTTAATTCCTGTCTTCTCTCGCTCTTCTTTCTCCAGCTGAGCAATCCAGGTCTTACCGTTTCTGCTCGCATCGCGATATTTATCGAGCTCTTCATGGTAGCCATCACGAATAAGATTTCCATCCTTGATCGATAAGGGGGGGTTGTCCACAATCGCTCTTTCTAAAAGATCGACGATCTCCTCACAGGGATCAAGCCTTTCTGCCAATCTTTCAGCCTCATCATGATTTAATTGTGAAATGGTTTCTTTCAGAGCTGGGATTTGTTGCAGGGAGCGCTTCAATTGAATAAGATCACGCGCATTGACATTTCCAAATGCAACTCTTCCTGCCAGCCGTTCTAAATCATAGACCTCCGTCAATTTTTCACGAATTTCCTGCCGCTCAAAATAATGGGTTAAGAAAGCTTCCACAAGGGACTGACGACGGACGATATCCTTCTTTTGAATCAGAGGTCTATCAATCCATTGCTTGAGTAGTCTGCCCCCCATCGCTGTTTTGGTCTCATCTAATAGCCATAATAGAGAGCCCTTTTTCCCCTTGGAGCGAATGGTTTCTGTTAGCTCAAGGTTACGCTTAGAATAATAGTCAATTTTCATAAATTGCTGGATTTCATAGGGAGCTACAATTTGTAAATGGTCAAGACTTCTATTTTGCGTACGGTATAAATAGTTAAACAATCTCGCAATCGTTGTAGAAAGCTTCGGATCATTCAGCTTGTTTAATAGATGCTGATAGGACCCGCTGATTTCCTCTTTCTCCTCAAAGGAGAGAGTTGCCCCAAACCGCTCCCGTATTTTGTTTTGCATGGATTCAGGGGCGGTTGCTGAAATGACAATCTCTTTCGCACCAGACAAAGCAATCTCATTCAAAAGAAGCTCGGTATCCCCCTCAAGTAATGTCACCTTGCTTTCACCGGTTGTCAAATCGCTATAACCAAAGCCGAAGGATTCCTGCTCAAAAATACTGAAGGTTGCGATATAGTTATTTTCCTTCTCACTTAATCCGCGACCCTCCATCATCGTCCCCGGCGTGATCAGTTGAACAACCTCTCTTTTTACGACGCCTTTGGCCTGCTTCGGCTCCTCGGTTTGCTCGCATATGGCGACTTTGTAGCCCTTCTCAATCAGTCTTTCAATATACTGGGAAGCAGAGTGGTAAGGAACTCCGCACATCGGAATGCGTTCCTCACCGCCTCCTTCCCGGCTCGTTAACGTAATTTCTAACTCCACCGATGCTTTGAGGGCATCGTCAAAAAACATTTCGTAAAAATCACCTAATCGAAAAAATAAAAAGGCATCTTGGTAGTCTGCCTTCACCTGTAAATATTGCTGTATCATTGGCGTGTATGTAGCCATATAAATCCTCCAAAACTTTCATTCGTCCTATTTATTATAGCATAGGTCGTTTTTTCGGTGTATCGTTTGGAATGTTATCCAAAAAGAAAAACTAGGAAGCAACCCTCCCTAGTTATTTTCTACTCCTCTTCAGCTCCGACCAAGAAATCAGGATCTAAATCCTCAAATTCTTCATCATCTACATCATAGATGTCATCGTCATCTTCTTTATGTTTTCCAGGATGGACTTCAACGCATACCTTCGTTTCACCAATAACCTCTACAAGAAACTCCCTTTCCACATGAACAACAATTTTGTTTCCGTTCGGTGTGATGACAGCTTCAATGCAGTTTGGCTGCTGTAGAACCTTGACAATTACATCGTGGTCGTCTAAGCAATCTGGGTCGCGATATTTCAGCTTAATGGTATCTGTATATTCTACTCGCTCAGTGACGACTTCCGTTTGTGTATTATCATTAAAGGAGTACCAAACATTAATGTCATAGTAGCCGCTAACTTCTACAGTTTTTCCAACCTTTTTCGCCTTGTACGTATGGTTGATGATCCAACATCCAAGAATGCTTGTTGGATTGTGCTTAGGGCAAATCGTATGATTGGATTGGGTGAATTTTCTTCCTTTCGCTACGACCGCTTTTGTGATAATCTCTCTGTATTCTCCCATTCTCGAGCGAACCCTCCTCACTTAAGTTTCACTTCATCCTATGCGGGATATTAGACTAGTGTGCTTATCTTTTTACCCGAGCATATAGGCTTCTCGCCCATGTTTTCTGCATTAGGCTCCTGAAACAGTCATTAGAATGAATATAGTCCATCCTATGCGTTCACCCATAATTAGGTGATAGTCTAATCAAATGAAAAGAAATCGGTCAGACGCCAAAAAACCCCACACCGTAATCGGTATGGGGTAGCAACAAAGTCTGGAAAAAGAGCCTTATTAATGGTGATGCGAACATTCTTTGTTCTTAATTTCTGCTCCTGTTTCACCGCTCAAAAGGTCTCCACCTGTGGAGGTAATGATTTCATCGGTTACTTTGTTGGAGATGGTCGAAGCAACGAGCTGCAAGAGATCGTTCACATCGCCCTGGGATTGCTTGAATTCCTGAACAACTGGAATGGCATCCAGTTCTGCCTCAATTTTTGCAATCTTGTCCTCTGTTCTCTTTAATGCTTCAGGCTTGCCATAATGATGTAAATTAACGGCTTGTTTTTGTAGCCCCTTAATTTCATCAATTAGTTGGCGAACCTTTTCATTCTCATGAATTTGTGCTTCCGCTCTTTTGAAAAAATCTACTTCCTCTGTCTCGGAGATCATTTTCGCAATTTCACGAGCTTTTTCGACGATTTGATCCTTTGTATACTTAGCCATCCTATCTCACCTCTACCCGTTGTACTTCCTCTATCATTTCTCCATTTAACGACCATGTTTTGGCATCTGTAATTTTGACCTTCACAATTTTGCCAATGGCTGTCTTTGGACCAATAAAGTTTACAAGCTTATTTCTTCTTGTATAGCCAGCAAGGACGTCTGGATTATTCTTACTTTCACCTTCAACTAATACTTCAACAATCCTGTCTTGGTATTTTTTCATTGCTTCAGCGGAAAGCTCATTGACCAATTCATTTAGTCGTTGAAGACGTTCTTTTTTCACTTCCATTGGTACGTTATCAACCATTTTTGCTGCAGGTGTGCCCTCACGTGGAGAATAGATGAATGTATAGGCAGCTTCATAACCTACCTCACGATATAAAGACAACGTTTCTTCAAACTGCTCATCCGTTTCATTCGGATAACCGACGATGATGTCAGTGGTTAATGCTACATCTGGGATCGCAGCCTTGATTTTACGAACAAGCTCTAAATAATGTTCTCTCGTATATTTACGAGCCATAATCTTAAGGACATCTGTTGAACCTGATTGAACCGGGAGATGGATATGCTCCATCAGGTTACCGCCTTTTGCGAGAACTTCAATCAAATGATCATCAAAATCACGAGGATGGCTCGTTGTAAAGCGAACACGTGGGATATCAATCTTGCGAATTTCATCCATTAAGTCACCAAGACCATACTTCATATCCTCGAAGTCTTTTCCGTACGCATTGACGTTCTGTCCAAGAAGTGTAATTTCTTGATAGCCCTGAGCCGCCAATTGACGAACCTCTTGAATAATTTCCTCAGGACGACGGCTTCTTTCCTTTCCGCGTGTATAGGGAACAATACAGTACGTACAGAACTTATCACAGCCGTACATGATGTTCACCCACGCCTTTATGTTGCCGCGGCGTACCTTCGGAAGGTTTTCGATGACATCGCCCTCTTTGGACCAAACTTCAACTACCATTTCTTTGGACATATATGCCTCATGAAGAATACTTGGAAGACGATGAATATTATGTGTTCCAAAGATCATGTCGACATGCTGATACGTTTTGAGAATTTTGTTAACTACGGATTCTTCCTGAGACATACAGCCGCAGACACCAAGTAGTAAATCAGGTCTCTGCATTTTCAATGATTTCAGGTGACCAAGCTCACCAAACACCTTATTTTCAGCATTTTCACGAATGGCACAAGTGTTCAATAGAATGACATTCGCATCTTCAGGGGTATCGGTTGGTTCATAGCCTAATGCTAGAAAAATTCCAGCCATCACCTCTGTATCATGCTCGTTCATTTGACAGCCGTAAGTACGGATATAGAATTTCCGGTCCTTTCCCATTCCTTTAAATTCTTCAGGGATGGAAAAATCATGATGATATTGTACTTCTTCCTTACCCCTTTTCTTTGCTTCCTTTAAGGAAGGAGGAACATACACTGCTTCAAAGTACTTGCTGTAATCCGTGGCGGATTTTTTGTCCGAAGAATTTGCAGCTTGTACTTGCTGACCTTCTAATCGTTGTTTTTCGTTCATGGGTATCCCCTTTCTGTATAAATAATCAAATGCGCCCAGATTTTTCGAGCTCGCTCGAATCTTTTTTAAAAAATTATGCACATTATTAAAGTATAAACCCAACTCAAATTGAATACAATAGGAAGCTTCTTTCATGCCAGCTCGCCGATAGTTAGTTGTTCAAGCCAAACTTAATCATAACAAAAAATAAACATAAATATTGTGACAACGGTCACGATCAAAAAACAACCCCAAACAGATGGGGTTGTTCCTGACGCTTCCGCATTTCTTATTACATAAACTCTTCTACTAACTTATCAAAATGAGCTCCGTCTAATTGCAGATCTGCCTCGACAAGAGGTGCTTCGGAATATCCTTTAAGAAGCTCTTGGTAGGAAGGGCGTTCTGTATTTTGATAAATGAGACCCGTTACCAAACCATTGTGCTTCATTAAGGTTTGCATCGCTTCTTCACGGTTAGAAGGATCATAGCCTTCGATATCTGATAGCTTTGTTAGGTTTTCTTTAAACCAATCATAGGTATTGACCTTGTTATAAGTAACACAAGGGCTAAATACGTTGATTAAAGAGAAGCCTTTATGCTTCATTCCTGCTTCAATTAATGCTGTTAAGTCCTTTAGATCAGTGGAGAAGCTTTGCGCTACAAAGGTTGCTCCTGCTGTTAAAGCCATTTCCATCGGTGCGATCGGCTGTTCTACAGAGCCCTGTGGCGTAGATTTTGTTTTAAACCCGGTTGCTGACCTCGGAGATGTTTGACCTTTTGTTAACCCATATATTTGGTTGTCCATAACGATATAAGTAATATCGATGTTGCGACGAATTGCGTGAATCGTGTGTCCCATCCCGATCGCAAAGCCGTCACCGTCACCACCGGAAGCAATAACCGTTAAATCACGATTGGCCATTTTTACACCCTGGGCAATTGGAAGAGAACGACCATGGATTCCGTGGAAGCCATAGGAATTAATATAGCCTGAAATACGTCCCGAACAACCGATACCTGAAATGACCGCTAAATTTTCTGGCTCCAGCCCTACATTTGCTGCTGCACGCTGAATAGCTGCCTGTACGGAGAAGTCTCCACAGCCTGGGCACCAGTT
>DLCS01000177.1:0-11926 GCA_002480735.1 Bacillaceae bacterium UBA7792
ATTATAGAGGAAGTTAGCAATGGATAAGGATTTAGAAACCAAGATTAAGAACATAAAAACTAAGTCGAAATGGGGCTGCTTTGCTTGGGTGGCCATATTACTTTTTGGACCAGTAATTTTATTTATATACGAAATGAACTTCAAGGAAACTACCTTAGTCATCAGTCATTCCCCGAGCAATCTACACACAATAAAAGTTGTTGAAAAAGGTCAGCCTGCATGGTTTGGTCCGTCAACGGTTCGAATAAAATATGGCTGGAAGCATATAGACCAAACCATTTATAACGATGGAAAAAAACTAGATTCGAATGTAGTAGTTAGATGGAAGAATGATGATGAGGCCTTGATTTTGATTGATGGTGAGGAGCAAGCCCAAGAGGTCATTAAATTTGATGGCAAAGCTTCTAATCCTTTTCAAACTAGGGATTTTGAGGTTGAATTAGGATCTTTTACTTTCAAGACAAGTGAATCACCTAATCTAAAGAATATTATAGAACTTAGAGAAATAAGCAAATCTAAAGGCTCATCTTCTTTTTCTACGGTTAAAATTTATTATGGGAAAAGAGGAAGTGTTTTAGAAAAATTTAAAGAGTACATTCCTCAAGACATGTACGTTCCTGATGATTTCCAAGTGGAATGGATCAATGACGAGCAGGCTAGGATTAAAATAATGAGGGAGTCTGAAAATGGGGAAGCCCGTAACGTAGATTTAATAGACATTGATATTGATTCAAATTTATAGGCGATTCGGAATAGCCCTTTGTATAGAAAAATTCAACTGGGGCGCGAGCATTTCCTTTTGGAGAGAAGAGCTTTATACGTTAGAACGAAAATGTGTAAATCCAATAGTTTTTCTTGTATAATGTAATTATCAAAGATTTTATCTTGCGAAAAGTAACGAAAAGAAATAGTAAAATCTAGTAAGCACCTTCTATAGCAAGGGTGCTTTTGTATTGGATGATAAAAGGGGGAACAGTTTTGCAAAAGGAAACAAACAAGAAATTAGTGATCGTTGCCCTCTTAATTGCAACTTTTTTGACGGCGATTGAAGGGACGATAGTCAGTACGGCAATGCCAAGAATTGTGGAAGATTTAGGAGGAAGTCATCTATATACATGGGTGATTTCAATCTATTTATTGGCATTAGTTATCAGTACACCTGTATTTGGGAAGCTCGCTGATTTATACGGAAGAAAGCTGATGTTTACCATTGGTACGATTATTTTCCTTATTGGTTCAATGCTTTCAGGAATCTCGCAAACGATGGAACAATTGGTCATCTTCCGCCTAATTCAAGGAATTGGAGCGGGTGCTTTGGCGACGATTCCTTTTACGATTATTGGTGATGTGTTCGAGTTCAAGATGCGTGCAAAAATGCAGGGCTGGATGAGCAGTGTGTGGGGGATTGCCGGGATTGTTGGACCGCTAGCGGGTGGAGTGATTGTCGATCAAATCACATGGCATTGGATTTTCTTTATGAATCTTCCATTTGGAATTATATCCTTATTCCTTCTTTGGACAGCTTTACAAGAAAACATTGAAAAGAAGAAGCAAATTATCGACTATGCTGGAATTATTACCTTTGCGATTTGTATGACCGCCTTTTTGTATGCGTTGACCTTGCTGAAGGATAATAAGCAGTTAACAGGAAATATTTCGCTTCTATTCATTATTGCAATTATTACCCTTGGAGTATTCTTTTGGATTGAAGCAAAAGGGAAGGAGCCGATGCTGCCGCTTTCCTTGTTCAAAAATCGCTTTATTACGATTTCGAATATCTCTGGATTTTTATTAGGATTTATTCTTGTTACGGTTACTTTCTATATTCCATTATGGGTGCAAGGGGTGACAGGCTTAAATGCTACCTATTCCGGAATTGCAATGATGCCGATGTCCCTCACATGGCCGATTGGTGCAATGGTATCGGGAAGACTGATGAGTAAGAGGTCGATCGGTAGTATTACCTTAACCGGGATTGCCGTTGTGATCGTCAGCTGTATCATGCTCGTATTCTTTAATACGGAAACAACGATTCCATGGATGCTGGTCGTAACAGGAGTGATTGGTTTTGGCTTTGGCTTATCCCTTACTGCTTTTACAGTTGCGGTTCAATCGGCTGTGGAATGGAAAATTCGAGGAGCAGCGATGGGATCGAATAACTTAATGAGAAATCTTGGGCAGGTCATTGGAATTGCGATTTCTGGTTTGTTATTGAGCGATGAGCTGAAGGGTCAAGCACTGGAATCAAGCTTGCATTCGGTTTTTATTTTGCTAACCGTGCTAGCAGTAGTTTCATTTGTTGTAACGAGCTTGCTTCTTAAGGAAAAAGAAACAGCATTAGTAACTGAGTAAAAACATTTGGATTTCTTGCATTTGAACGAAACCCAATAGCTCTTATTGGGTATAACCTGCGGAATTCAATTGTTTGAACAATACCCAATAGCCAATAATGGCTTGCTTTTTAAAATTTCCTAACCCATCCATAATAAATCTCTATTACAAAGTATTTTTATGATGGCAAATATAAAGGCTTTCCAAACAGATAGGGTAACTGTCTTTTGGAAAGCCTTTTCTGGGGCTTATCAGACAGCCCCATCTTCTATTTTCTATAGATTTTGCTGTCTTGGTCCACGCTTACGGTAAATGACATAGCTTCGGGATAAATAACGAAGCGGTGCACTAAATACATGGACAAGGCGGGTAAACGGCCATGCCGCAAAAATTCCAAATACAGCAAGAATATGAATTTTGAACCAAAGTGGAACATCAGCCATCAGACTGGCATCCGCGCGGAAGGTAAGAACTCCCCTTAGCCAAGGTCCAATCGTTGTCCGATAATCAAATCCTTGAGAGTCGATATTAAGGAATGTTGCAGACATTCCCGATAAGACGACAATCACCAAACAGATTAAACTAACCCAGTCGCCCTTTGTACTGGTTACGACTAGACGTCTTACAGTCATACGTCGATAACAAAGGATTAGAAGCCCAATTGCTGCTGCGATCCCGGCAGGAATTCCTCCAATTAGGGCGATGGTGTGATATTGATGCTCCGACACTCCCATAGTCTCATAGACTTCAATCGGAATTAATAGCCCCATCACATGTCCACCAAATACAAAGATAATTCCCCAATGAAAAAGATTGCTACCTATTCGAAGCAATTTCTTTTCCAGAAGCTCACTGGACTTTGATGTCCACCCAAACTGATCATGCTGATAACGATATATATGCCCGCCGATAAAGATCGTTAGGACGATATAGGGGAGGACTACCCATAAAAACTGTTCGTACATATTTCTTCGCTCCTCCTTACGGCCTTTGTAATGCCCGCTTCCTTAAGAGCAAGCATCATTGCCTTCATAATGTGACCATAAAGGTTCTGTTTCGGATCTAATTTTGATTCGATTTCTTTAATATTTTCCAAGTATCGGTCAAAAATAGGTCTAAATGTTTCCTGCTCAACCTGGCTCGCAAATTCAAGCATTACTGGGAGATAATCAGGGAGTTCTTTATCTGTTACATGAAATCCATGCAATTTATAATAGTTTTTCAAGAATAAAAGGTCCATGCCTCTTTCTCTTTGCTCTCCATTGGTCATGTACGTAACGTAAAGATTTGTTTTCTTACCGAAATCGAATGTATCCACATAGGTAGAAATAAAATCAGCCGTTGATAGAATTGTAGCTTTATTTAGAAATTGCTGAAGCTCTTCTTTTAATTTGGAGTTTGATAAAGAATCAAGCTCTTCTTGGAGATCCTCAAGCGACTCAATAAATTCTTGGTTGGGATAACTCAATAAATACGAGCAAAATTGAAAACCTAGCCGAATTTCCTGTTCAATCATGCTTTCACCACCCATTTCAATTATTTGAGTCAAAAGTGTCCACTCCATATGGACACTTTTGACAAAAAGTCCACCGGCGGTACCTGGTACCACTTGGAAGGGGTACCACCTATTAGAGTGTTCCGCATGCGCCTGGGCCGCCGGCGAAGGCAAGACCACAGCTACCTTGCTCATCGTAAAGGTCAGCGACTTCTTCACGATGGGATGCTGGGATAACGAAACGGTCTTCATATTTGGCAATCGCAAGGAGGCGATACATGTCCTTAATATCCTGCTCGCTTAAGCCTAGGTCTTTCACAATATCCACATTTGGAGTCTTATTTGTTTGTACACTTCTCATATACGTTCTCATAACCGCCATTTTCTTTAATACGTTGCGGATGTGAGACTCATCTCCGGCTGTAAGAAGATTGGCCAAATATTCAATTGGAATTCTCATTTGATCGATCGCTGGGAAGATGTCCTCCGCATTTGAGCTGCTTCCAACCCCTTCAAACATGTTCATGATTGGGCTTAGTGGTGGAATATACCAAACCATTGGCATCGTGCGATATTCAGGATGTAGCGGTAGGGCAATTTTCCAATCGATGATCATTTTGTAAATAGGTGATTTCTGAGCAGCCTCAATGAATTCCATTGGAATGCCTTCCTTTTTCGCTTCAGCTATGACTTCAGGATCATGAGGATCAAGGAAAATATCTAATTGTGCATGATACAGATCCTTTTCATCGGCAAGAGCCGCTTCCTCAACCTTATCCGCATCATAGAGCATTACACCAAGATAACGAATCCGACCTACACAGGTCTCAGAACAAATCGTTGGCATACCAGCTTCAATTCTTGGGAAGCATAGCGTACACTTCTCTGCTTTATTTGTTTGCCAGTTAAAATATACTTTCTTATATGGACAGGAAGTAACACAATGTCTCCAAGCACGGCAAGCGTTCTGGTCAACAAGGACGATCCCGTCTTCATCGCGTTTGTACATCGCTCCTGAAGGACAGGCACTTACACAAGCAGGGTTTATACAGTGTTCACAAATTCTTGGAAGATACATCATGAATACATCTTCAAATTCAGTGCGAATTTGGTTTTCCATTTTCTCTACGTTCGGATCTTGAAGGCCAGTAATATGGCCGCCAGCAAGGTCATCCTCCCAGTTTGGTCCCCAGAGAATTTCCATGAAATCACCAGTCAGAGA
This sequence comes from Bacillaceae bacterium UBA7792, assembly GCA_002480735.1. Lineage (GTDB taxonomy): Bacteria > Bacillota > Bacilli > Bacillales > Cytobacillaceae > Robertmurraya > Robertmurraya andreesenii. The sequence goes on from DLCS01000177.1 coordinate 5,049, forward strand.
CGACTTTGGACGAGCCACAGGCTGAACTTTACGCTCTGGACTATTGGTTAATGTTTCATAATCGTAGTTCCATGGTTCATAGTAATCATCGATTTCTGGAAGATCTGGATTATAAAACAAATTGAGTAATCGCTTCATTTTGGAGCCTGATTTAAGCTGAAGCTTGCCGTTCTTCACTTCCCAACCGCCGCGATACTTCTCCTGGTCCTCCCAACGCTTTGGATAGCCGATACCTGGCTTTGTTTCCACGTTGTTGAAGTACATATATTCCGCACCTGGACGGTTCGTCCAGGTGTTTTTACAGGTTACACTACATGTATGACAGCCAATACATTTATCTAAATTCATGACCATCCCAATTTGAGCTTTAATCTTCAAGCCAATCAACCTCCTTGAGTTTACGGATGACCACATTTACGTCACGTTGATTTCCTGTTGGTCCGTAATAGTTAAAGCCATAGCTTAGCTGTGCATAGCCACCGATCATATGGGTAGGCTTCACATAAATTCTTGTTGGGCTATTATGAGTACCTCCGCGATTGCTGGTAAGGTTTGTACCTGGTACGTTAATATGTCGGTCCTGAGCGTGATGCATAAAGGCCATTCCTCTTGGAATTCTGTGTGAGACAACCGCTCTTGCAACGACGACACCGTTGCGGTTAAAGCACTCGATCCAATCATTATCTAGAACGCCAACATCAGCGGCATCATCCTTGTTCATCCATACGGTTGGACCACCGCGGAAAAGGGTGAGCATTGGTTGTGAATCAAAATACATACTGTGAATCGACCACTTATTATGCGGTGTTAAGTAGTTCAGAACAATTTCTTTGCCTTCCTCTTCAGGACGGTTTTTCTTAAATGGTTTATGTTGAAGAATTGGCTTAAAGGTGGCCATTGCTTCTCCAAATTCCTGCATCGTTTCATGATCAATATAGAATGACTGTCTTCCCGTAATCGTTCTCCAAGGAATAAGTCGTTCAACATTGGTTGTAAATGGTGAATAACGTCGTCCACCTTTTTCAGAACCACTAAAAGCAGGGGAGGTGATCACCGTTTTTGGCTGAGCTGTAATTTGGGCAAATGTAAAACATTCTTCTTCCCGTTCAGCAGCTAAGTCGACTAGTTCAAGATCTGTTTTCTTCTCAAGTGCTTCCCATGCTTTAACCGCCATTCTTCCGTTTGAAGTAGAAGAAAGAGTTAGTACTGCTTCACATGCACTTTTGGCCGTTTCAATGCTAGGACAGCCATCACCGATTCCACCTTGGTGAGTTCCAAGAACCTTCTTCAATTTTTCATATTCTTCTTCTGCGGACCATGTAATTCCCTTTATTCCATATGGAGCGTTCTTGACATTTGGTCCTAAAGTGATCATTTTGTCATAAATAAGCTTGTAATCCCTCTCAACGACATGGATCTGTGGCATCGTTTTCCCAGGAATCGGCTCGCATTCGCCTTTACTCCAGTCCTTCACGATTCCAAGCGGCTGTGCTAGCTCCTGCGGTGTATCATGGAGCAATGGTGTAGCTACAACCTCTTTTAGTGGTTCTATTTCTAGTTCAGCAGCCATTTCTGATACGTTTTTGGCAATTGATTTGAAAATCTCCCAGTCTGAACGTGATTCCCATGGTGTTGAAACAGCTGGATTAAATGGATGGATAAATGGATGCATATCCGTACTGTTCAAATCATGTTTTTCATACCAGGTTGCTGCCGGTAAAATAATGTCTGAATATAGTCCTGTACCTGCCATACGGAAATCAAGATCAATGAGTAAATCGAGTTTTCCTTCAGCCGCCTTGTCATGCCACTTAATTTCTTCAGGGCGCAGGCTGTCATCATCATCATTTAATACTCCGCTTTGTGCTCCTAGTAAATGCTTTAAGAAATATTCATGTCCTTTTCCAGAACTAGAAATAAGGTTTGAACGCCAAACAAATAGATTTCTAGGGAAGTTTACAGGATTATCCGGATCTTCTATCGCGAACTGTAATTTGCGGTCTTTTAGTTTTGCTGCTACATATTTTCCGACTTCCTCAGGTGTATTAGCCCCAGCTTGTTCAGCCTCTTTGTAGAGGTCAATGGTGTTTTGATCAAATGTAGGGTAAGAAGGAAGCCAGCCAAGTCTTGCTGCCATAACGTTATAATCGGCATAATGATCGTAGCGGGCTTTGTCATACAATGGTGAAATATGATCACTTACTGGATGCTCTTCATAACGCCACTGGTCTGTTGAAAAATAGAAAAATGACGTTCCGTTTTGAAGCTTAGCTGGACCTGACCAGTCTTTTGCTGTTGCAATCGTTTGCCAGCCCTCAACAGGTCGGAGCTTCTCTTGACCAACATAGTGAGCCCAGCCACCACCATTCACACCTTGTGCACCGACAAATAGAACAAGATTTAAGACGGCGCGATAAATCGTATCGGCATTGAACCAGTGATTGATTCCCGCACCGACGATGATCATGGAGCGACCATTTGTATCAAGGGCATTTTGGGCAAACTCTCGAGCAATTTGTGTGACTAGTTCTGGTTTAACACCAGTAATTTTTTCCTGCCATTCAGGTGTGAAAATCGAATCGTTCATCGAAGTTCCACCAAGTCCACGGTCAACCCCATAGTTTGCAAGTGTAAGGTCGTAGACGGTTGTTGTATAGAAGACCTCTCCATTTACCTCTACTTTTTTCATTGGGACGTTTCGATAAAGAATTTGATTGCCTTCATGGGAAAAATAAGGAAGCTTCACAGTTGCGATTTCTTCTTCGATTCCTTCGAAAGACAATCTTGGATCGATTTTTTCTTCGGTTTCTTCGTCGATCATTTTAAGATTCCATTTTGCTTTGTCTTCCCAGCGAGCGCCCATCGTTCCATGAGGAATCACCAATTTGCCGTTCAGATTGTTGAAAAGGACAGGCTTAAACTCACCGTTTTCAGTTGCTTTACCAAGGTCGGCAGCATTTAGGAAGCGATCAGGAATGAACTGCTCCCCGTCTTTTTTCAAGGTCACAACAAATGGGAAATCAGTATATTGCTTCGCATAGCTGATAAAGTAGTCATGCTGATTCTCTACATAGAATTCTTTCAAAATGACATGGCCCATCGCCATGGCAACGGCCCCATCCGTTCCTTGCTTGACCTTCATCCAATCATCAGAAAACTTGGTGGACTCCGCGTAATCAGGGCTGACTGAAACAACCTTTGTCCCACGATAGCGAACTTCTGCAAGGAAATGGGCATCAGGTGTCCGTGTTTGCGGAACGTTTGAACCCCATGTCATGATGTAGCCGGAATTATACCAGTCACTGCTTTCAGGCACGTCCGTTTGATCGCCCCAAATTTGTGGGGAGGCAGGAGGGAGGTCCGCATACCAATCATAGAAGCTTAGCATTGGTCCGCCCATTAGAGACATGAAGCGAGAGCCTGATGCGTAGCTAATCATCGACATCGCTGGAATCGGTGTGAACCCGACATTTCGATCTGGGCCATATTTGATGATGGTGTAAAGTAGGGATGCCGAAATAAGCTTTAATACTTCATGCCATTCTGCTCGCACCAATCCGCCTTTTCCTCTTGCTTGCTTGTATGTCTTTGCCTTTTCAGGATTTTCAACAATGCTCTTCCATGCTTCTAAAGGATTTGAATTTACCTTTAAAGCCTCACGCCACATGTCTAAAAGAACGCCACGGATGTATGGGTATTTAACACGCAGCGGGCTGTAAAGATACCAAGAAAAGCTCGCACCACGGGGGCAACCACGTGGTTCAAAATCTGGCATATCTGGACCTGTTGATGGGTAGTCAAGCTTTTGACCTTCCCAGGTGACAATGCCGTCCTTTACGTAAATATCCCAGCTGCATGAACCTGTACAGTTAACGCCGTGGGTAGAACGTACAACCTTGTCATGCTGCCATCTCTGGCGGTACGCTTGCTCCCAATCACGATTTTCATAGGTTGTTTGGCTATGGTTATTGGATTGTTTTTCAACTGGAGTTAAGTATTTTAAACGATTTTGTAAAGGTGATCGTTTCTTTTTCATGGAAAATCACTCCTTATTTTGTTTTGACTGTTATTTGGAATGCCTGACTAAACTTACTTTAACAATGCGTAAACAATAGAAGCTGTAAAGTACTTCACATTTTGGGGTCTGACACATATTTGTCACATCCGGGGTTGACGGGAAAGGGAGTAGAGGTGGTTGGCAAAAGGACTCGTAGAATTAAAAAAAGCTGACTCGAGAGTCAGCTTAATCCTATCCATTATTCAAGCTATGTTGCTGGATTATGGTTAATCGCAATTGGTGAAAAGAACGTTATTCAATACTACAAAAAACAGCGGGACAATTTTCACAATCAATTTCTTTTTTAATATACTGGAGGTCATGAATCGTAATTTTCTTTTTCTCTATTGAGATAACGCCTTTTCGTTTGAGTTCATTCAATAAATGATTCGTACTTTCCCGTGTTGTTCCACAGAAATTGCCAAGCTCCTGATTGGTTAAGGGAAGATCAATTAAAATACCATCCTCCTGCTCAACCCCATAGCTATTTGTCATCCGAATTAAGGTAGAGTAGAGAGCTCCTTTTTTACCGTAAAGAACGAGATCACGGAACTTCATTTGTGTTTTTCTAAAGTGGTCACTCATCCATTTGATAAACTCAAAGCCGAGGGCACTATCTTGAAAAATTTTCTCTTCGATCATTTCTTTTTTTATTACCGCGATTTCTCCATCCTCAAGCATCAATGCACTAAGAAGGTATTTAGGTGAATTCGTGAACAAGGTTAATTCTCCACAAATGTCATTTTCGCTGCAGATTCTTAAGGAAAGCTCGCGGCCATCTGCGGTGATTTTACTTATTTGAATTTTCCCCGAAATGACTAAATACAGCTCGCCAGCATCCTGACCTTCTTGGAACAAATATTGTCCTTTTTCCACTTGAATGATTCTATCCGCAATATGAAGTAATTCTTTTATCTCAATTGATTTTGTAGGTTTCAGCGTGTTAGGCATTTTATCCCCACCTGACATTTTTTCGTATTCTTTTATTCTAACATATATTATTTTAGCACTTTATAGATGAAATATGGAAATATGAAATGTTTATGAACATGGTAAAAATGTGAAGTACTTCACACCCAGAAGGCCCATCGATTTTTTACGATGATGGTAACAAATCGATAGTACTTCTATGGTTGTTTGAAAGGAGATAGGGCTATGAAACTTAAAAAAGTACAATTACCACTACAGACATTTACATTGATTTCTGGATTTATGGTTTGGGTGATCTTATCCTCATTGATGCCTTTCATCAAAGAGGAGATCAATTTGAGTGCCAATCAATTAACATTAGTAACAGCTACACCTGTTGTACTTGGGTCGTTACTCCGAATCCCGATTGGTTATTGGACCAATCGATATGGTGCTAGAAAGCTCTTTGCGATCAGTTTTCTCTTATTGTTGTTTCCGATTTTTTACATCAGTAAGGCCAACTCTCTTACGGACCTACTCATTGGCGGATTATTCTTAGGGATCAGCGGTGCGGTATTTTCCGTTGGGGTTACCTCGCTGCCAAAGTATTATCCAAAGGAACGTCATGGTTTCATTAACGGGATTTATGGTTCAGGAAACATTGGTACGGCGATAACAACCTTTGCTGCACCGGTTATTGCCACACAGGTTGGCTGGCAAACTACTGTTCAGCTCTATTTAATTCTAGTATTTGTTGTTGCGCTACTAAACTTCTTACTTGGGGATAAGAACGAACCAAAGGTCGTAACTTCATTAAAGGATCAAATCAAAAGTGTCTACAAGAATGAAAAACTATGGTTCTTAAGCTTATTCTATTTTGTTACCTTTGGCTCTTTTGTCGCATTTACGGTTTATTTACCAAATTTCCTTGTAGCGAATTTTGGATTAGAAAAAATAGATGCTGGTATGAGAACAGCAGGATTTATTGGGATAGCCACTCTTTTTCGCCCAATTGGTGGATGGTTGAGTGACAAGTTTAATACGTTCAAAATTCTTATCCTTGTCTTTGCTGGTTTAACCTTGTCAGGCATTTTGCTTGCGTTCAACCCATCGTTAACTTGGTATTCCGTAGGATGTTTAACGATTGCTCTCTTTGCGGGGCTTGGAAATGGAGCTGTGTTCAAATTATTGCCGATGTATTTTTCAAAGCAGGCTGGAATTGTGAATGGGATTGTTTCCGCAATGGGGGGATTAGGTGGATTTTTCCCACCGTTAATTCTTACTTTCCTCTTCAATTTAACCGGTCACTATGCGATTGGATTTATGGCACTTTCCCAATTTGCAATGGCCTGCTTAATTATTGTCATGTGGATGTTTTATCAGGAAAAATTGGGAATGTCCAACCGAGTCATTAACTACACAGTTGAAGGCGTCATGGTCACCGATTTGAAAGGAAATATTGAAAAAGTAAACCCTGCCTTCACTCAAGTGACTGGCTATAAAGAAGAAGAAGTGATCGGAAAGAATCCACGGCTCCTCCGTTCAGGTAAGCACAACAAAGAATTCTATGAGAAAATGTGGGAGTCTATAAAGGAGAATGGATTTTGGCAGGGTGAAATTTGGAACAAGAAGAAGGATGGCCAAATTTATCTTGAACAGCTTTCGATCAGTCCAGTGAAAAATGATGCAGAGGAAATCAAGAATTATGTTGCCATGTTTCGTGAAGTAAAAAAAGAATCCTAATAATTAAGGGATAGGTTCAAAGCAGAATTGCTTAAGCCTATCCTTTTTTGATACCAACAATATTTGGTAGAATAGGAAGAGACTCTTTAATATAGGGCTCTGTTATATTTTGTTGTTGATCTACGTATCGCCTTATACGTGTACGTTCACTAAGTTATTCGTACCGAAT
>DLCS01000177.1:12133-12550 GCA_002480735.1 Bacillaceae bacterium UBA7792
GTTCACGCACACGTATAAGGGCAAAAATCAACATTGAACAACAACACAGCCTAGAATAAAGAAAGGGCCATTCTTATGATGTATTTATTTTTTGCTATATTTTTACTTGTTTATTTAGCCATTTGTTTTTATATCGGTTACAATGGCTTCGTTTGGTTGAGGCAAAGCTTTTCTTTCCGGTATAAATGGGCCTATATTGCATGTATTGCTTTTTTATCCTTTAGTGTATTTTTCGATCGGTTTTTTTCCACAAGAGTGCTGGCGTACATAAGCGGGATATGGTTTCTCATTATTGGATATGGCCTAATTCTCTTGCCGATCATTAATTTAATCTACTTTCTTAATAAGAAACGCGGAGCTAAGATTTTGGGCGGTGCACTCGTCATCTTTTTCATCGGGATCGTTATTTTCGGCTCC
>DLCS01000040.1 GCA_002480735.1 Bacillaceae bacterium UBA7792
TCTAATCAGGGAATGACCCTTTCCACAATTGAATATGATGATACTAGCCTAATATGTTCGACTAGGAGGATGAGCAATGAAAAAACTACCAATTGGGCTGATGCTGCTCTTCATCATCATTACCTTTCTCTTTAACCTACTTGGGCTCATGCATTTAGTTTCAATTTTCATCACTTCCCCCTTATTATTCCTTGCAATCCTCATTTTTGTCCATTATTTAAATGATCGCAACCGATTTAGAGGGTTCTAGCTTCAGCAAGTTTTGGGATATCGGTCATTCTTTGGGATATATCGGTCATTGAAGAAATATATCGGTCAAAAAAAAGGATATATCGGTCATTTTTTCAAGATATCGGTCAAATCGCACAACATATCGGTCAAACGCCAAAAGGAGATGCTTTCGCATCTCCCCCGTTAATTAAGACAATAAGCTTTCCATCTCGTTCAGTCTTTCTTCAAACACCTTGCAAGCATCAGCAATTGGCTTAGAGCTTGTCATGTCCACTCCTGCCTTTTTCAAGACTTCAATCGGATAATCGGAGCTTCCTGACTTCAAGAACTCAAGATAGCGCTCCACCGCTGGCTGTCCCTCTTCTAAGATTTGCTTGCTTAATGCCGTCGCAGCACTGAAACCAGTCGCATACTGGTACACATAGTAATTATAGTAGAANNCTATAGGAATATTCCTATAGCCTCATTAATTAGTTATTCAACAATAATTTTTCTAATTCATTTAAACGATCTTCAAATACTTTACAAGCATCCTCTATTGGCTTCGCAACATTCATATCAACACCTGCTGCCTTTAATACTTCAATTGGGAAATCCGAGCAACCTGCTTTTAAGAAGTTATTAATATAACGTTCTACAGCCGGTTTACCCTCCTCTAAAATCTGTTTACTCAATGCTGTAGCTGCTGATTTACCTGTCGCATATTGATAAACATAGTAATTATAGTAGAAGTGAGGAATTCTCGCCCATTCTAAGCCAATTTCCTCATCAATGACCATATTTTCTTTACCAAAATATTTCACATTCAAGTCGTAATATTCCTTCGTGAATAATTCGGCAGTCAATGCCTCATGATTTTGCGCCTTCTGATGAATTAAGTGCTCAAACTCTGCAAACATCGTTTGACGGAAGACAGTCCCTCTGAAGCCCTCTAAATAATGATTCAACAAATATAATCTCTTCTTCTCATCATCAATGGTCTTGAGAAGATAATCGTTGAGCAATGCTTCATTACAGGTTGATGCCACCTCTGCCACAAAAATAGAATAGTCACCATATGGGAAAGGCTGAGTTTTCCTTGTGTAATAGCTATGAACAGAATGACCAAATTCATGTGCCAATGTAAAGAGATTATTCACATTATCCTGCCAGTTCATAAGGATATACGGGTTTGTCCCATAGGAGCCAGAGGAATAAGCACCGGAGCGCTTTCCTTTATTTTCATGAACGTCCACCCAACGATTTTCGAAGCCTTCCTTCAGAACATTTAAGTAGTCCTCACCAAGTGGTGCAAGCCCTTTTAGAATGATGTCCTTCGCTTCCTCGTAAGTAACCTCCATCTTCACATCTGGAACAAGGGGCGTGAACAAATCGTACATATGAAGTTCATCAAGCCCGAGAACCTTCTTTCTAAGCTTAATATAACGGTGCAGCAATGGAAGATGCTCATTAATCGTATTCACAAGATTCTCATAGACAGTCTCAGGAATATTGTTCGCTGATAAAGCCGCATGCCTTGCAGAATCGTAATTGCGAACCTTTGCGTTAAAATTATCCTGTTTCACCTGTCCGCTTAATGTGCTCGAGAACGTATTGGTGAATTTGCCATAGGTTCCGTACACAGCCTTGAATGCATCCTCACGAACACGTCGGTCTGTGCTTTCAAGGAAGCGAATATAGCGTCCGTGGGTGACCTCGACTTCCTCCCCATTCTCATCCTTAATGCTAGGGAATTCAAGGTCTGCATTGTTTAGCATCCCAAATGTATTGCTTGAAGAATTCATAACCTCTGAGGCTTCCGCTAATAAGGCCTCCTGCTCAGCAGATAGCACATATGGACGCTGCAGGTTGATTTCTTCTAATGCATGCTCATACAGTTTTAACTCTTCTTTTTCATTTAAGAAGGATTTGACCTTTTCTTCATCAATGGATAAAATTTCTGGAACGATATACGCTAAGGAGCTTGCTACTTGGGAATACAAGGATTTAATTCGTGCGTCCAACCCCTGATAGAAGGAATTGGTTGTATCCTGATCATAGCGCATATGAGCATATGTATAGAGCTTCCCGATACGCTCTAGTATCTGGTCTTGCTTTTGCAGTGCTTCATATAAAACATCAGCGCTGTCCGCTAGTTTTCCTTGGTATTCAGAAATTCCAGGAAGTAAGTCTTTGACCGCTTGGAATTCCTTATCCCACTCCTCATCAGTAGGAAAAATATCTTCAAGTCTCCACGTATCCTCTACTTTTATTTCACTTCTAGTTGGAAGTTTCTTTACTGCTGTTTCATTTCCCATAGGTAATCCTCCTTATTTATTTCGATATGCGAAAAATACATTACTACCTTATTTTATCTTAATATGCGAAATCCTCCAAATATTTTCTCATAACAAGCGATTTCCTGCTGCTGCCATTCCTCGATATTGTTTGCAATTTTAATTGATTTATCGATTAAATACTTCTTATTTTTGATTTTTTTTAGAACACCTACCTTTGTTAAAACCGCTAAATATTCCTCAATGGCAAATGGCAATGGATTTCTTTTAAGGCAAGGCAGATTGCGTATCTGGATTTCGAGTCTTTTCACCCTTCTTAGGAACTCTACATACACATGATGAAAGTGAACCTCCGTTCCTTCCTTCTGTCCGAAGATATGATCGAGAAAAATATAGGCTTGCCATACAAATGGAGGCGTCTCTATTGCGTAATTCATTCTTAAGGGAATTCCTACAAAGGGTGGAATAAGATATGGATTGAGGGAGCAGCAGTATAATTCATTGAGAAATGGGTCTGTAATGGGGTTTGCATTAGTTAAAAAGGTAGTCTTAAATCGAGAAAGATCCGTTCGCCAATCATCCAAGTTCTTTAACAGGCTAATATTCGGCTCTACTATATCTTGAATCGCTAGAGCATGTGGAGGTTTTAGAGAAAAGCGGCAGTATGCCTTTTTCACCGATACTGGAATAATTGATTCTAATGAAATAAACTGATGGGCTTGTGGGCAATAGGAAAGAAGATAGCCTAAGCCTGCTGAGCTTTCTCTTAGGAAAAGATAGTGGAAGCTTGAGAGGGTTGTTTTGTGGGGCCCTAAGCGATTGATATTCTTGCCACCCAAGATCCAAATGGGGATATGAGATAATTTCAGATAGCCCTCTGTCCGCTTTCTGAAAGTCTCTTCTGAAATCGTCGAGCATTGGAACTCGATACAGTAGGTTTTTCCCTCAAAAATAAAGACAATATCGGCTCGCTGTTTGATTGTGGGGAAGTAGTATTCTAATTCGGGATTTACATGCTTACTCTTGAGCCACTCATACAAGTGAATTTTTCCCGTCGTATGGTATTCTGACTCACGCTCATAATATTCGGTACATTCTGTCCCGGATTCATGGGCAAAATGAAAGATTTTCTTCGTACCTAGCTTTAGAATCACTTTTGCGGAGCAGGTTCTGCAGTAGAAGCTTTCCTTGTTTCTAAGCTCTTGAAGCTGACTCCGACTGTAATTGTCTATTAGAGAAATAACCTCGCCATTTTTTAATTTTGCCGTTAACAAATCATCCTCTCCTCTCTTCTTAACTATTCTCCAAACGTGTAGTAAATCCTCTAATAAAAAGGGTCTATTAAATTTTGTTGGGATCTACATACCGCCTTATACGTGTACGTTCACTTACGTTATTCGTACCGAATAAAACCCGTTCA
>DLCS01000279.1:0-317 GCA_002480735.1 Bacillaceae bacterium UBA7792
ATTCCTTGAATTAAGATCTCGACGACGTCCTTCCGACTAAACTCCTTAGGAGGGAGGTCGCCGGTCTTTAGCATGGAGCGGACCTTTGTACCGGAAAGGATGACATGATGCTCACGATCATGGGGACATGTTTTCTCAGAAGCCATGTTCTCGCATTTTGTGCAATAGAAGCTATGCTCGAAAAATAATGGTTTAATCCCAAGCTCTTCTTCACTAAAATGGGAGAAAATCTTCTGAGCATCATAGGTTCCGTAGTAGTTTCCAATACCTGCATGATCTCTTCCCACAATGAAATGGGTACAGCCAAAGTTTTTGCG
>DLCS01000279.1:487-2643 GCA_002480735.1 Bacillaceae bacterium UBA7792
GTACAGCCAAAGTTTTTGCGAACGATGGCGTGGAAAATGGCTTCTCGTGGGCCTGCGTAGCGCATGGCAGCTGGGAAGACAGATAAGAATACACGTTTCTTTGGATAATAGTGCTCCAACAGTACCTGGTAGCTTCTCATTCGAATTTCACTTGGAATATCATCAGCCTTTGTTTCGCCCACTAAGGGATGTAGAAAAAGGCCATCGACTATTTCTAATGCGGATTTTTGAATATACTCATGGGCTCGATGAACAGGATTACGGGTTTGAAATCCAACAATCGTTTTCCAGCCCAACTCTTGAAAATGTTGTCTTGTATCGGCAGGATCTATATAATAGTCCACAAATTTATCTTTAGGGGGTCTTTTTAAGAGGGTGATCGGCCCTGCCAAATAGTAATCAGGACGATTCATTAGTTTCTGTACCCCTGGGTGGTTCAAATCCATGGTCTTATAGACCATTAGGGCTTCTACTTCTTTGTCGGGATAGAAGATTTCCTCAAGCTCCATCGTCGCAAAAATGGTTCCGTCGTATATGAGATTGATCGTTTCACCGGTTTCTAGCTCGAGCACCTTCTCTCGATCTGCCGCTAGCGTAATAGGAATAGACCAAGGCAGCCCACCTGACAATCTCATCTGATAGACGACGGACTCATAATCCTTTTGATTCATGAAGCCTTCTAATGGGCTGTAGGCGCCATTTGCGATTAACTCCAAATCGCTTAGCTCGAACGAATCGATCTCAACGAAATTTCGTGAATAGTCTTCCATTGCATGAAGGTTCATTCGATTAATTAGTTTTCCACCATGTGGAATGCTTTTTGACACGATTTTTACAACTCCTTTTTTCACATTAGTTTTCTAAGTGCAGCCCACATTCTATTTTGTTCAGTCCTGCCCAGCGGCCTTCTCTAAGGTTTCCTGAATGATTCACGGGCCGTGTGCATGGCGCACAGCCGATGCTTGGATAGCCTTCATCATGTAAGGGGTTATAGGGAAGATGATTGAGATGGATGTAGCTGAGAATATCGTCCCATGTCCAATGTATGAGCGGGCAGATTTTGATCTTCTTGAATTTTTCATCTTTGTTGATGTATTGTGTTGTCTTTCTTGTAGGGGATTGGTCACGTCTCAACCCAGATATCCACGCCTTTGAACCCTTTAGAGCTTTTTCGAGAGGAATGACCTTTCGAAGATGGCAGCAAAGATTGGGGTTTTGTGCCCATAACTTTTCTCCATGTAATTCTGATTGCTCCTCTAAGCTTAGCTCAGGTGTCACCATCTCGATCTGAAGGCTGGGGTAGCGGTCTTTAACCTGTTCAATTAATTCGTAGGTCTCTTCAAAATGGAGCCCAGTATCCAGAAACTTGATTTTTGCTCTTTTGTTGACTTTGTAAATGAGATCGATAAGTACGATGCCTTCTGCTCCGAAGCTGCAGGCATAGACAATGTCATCCCCATATTCTTGGAAAGCCCATTTTAATACCTCATAGTAATCAGAACGATCATCGAAGATCGGCTCACCCCAGTTCTCATAGGTTAAACACTCTGCCAAGTAAATCACCTCGTTTCTACGCTTCGACCGTCATAAATTCTAGTGAAATGGATTCATTATTTTCTACGGTTCGTTTGTTCATTTTGTTGATATGTCCATATTTATGATAGGAGATGAATGCTCGCATCCAGGAGCCATGGCCAAAGACTAAGATGCTTGAAGCATCCTTGTATTTTTTCAAAAAATGAATAATCCGCTGTTCTAAATTTAAGAGACTTTCGCCGAGAACCATCTCTCTAGGATTTTCAAGCCATTGGTCTCCGTAAGCTGCAAGAAGTTCACTCTTTGGACGTCCCTCGAATTTCCCAAAATCTAATTCGTTTAATAATGATTCTTTGATGGGCTCATATCCATAGGCGAAGGCTGTTTGCTCTGTTCTTTGTAGAGCACTACAAAGAACATATTCAAAGCATTTTCCTCTTAAAAGTAGTGCATTATCCAGCATGTCACATTGGTCCTTTACCGAAATTGGCAGGACGGGGATATCCCTTTTTCCTTGAAGCTTATGCTTCTTGTTCCATTCTGTTGGGAGATGCCTTATAAGGGTAATTTCCATTCCTGCTCCTCCAAGTAAAAGGTTTCGCTTCTAAGGCCTTGTCTTT
>DLCS01000247.1 GCA_002480735.1 Bacillaceae bacterium UBA7792
TGGAATCGCCAATGGAACTCTTTAATTCCCGCAAAAGCTCCGGAAAATAGACGATCATCGAAGAAACCTTCTTCTTGGCCAGTTCATTGGCAATCGCACCTAGCAGAAAGGACTTTCCTACACCAAATTTCCCATAGAAATAAAGCCCTTTTTGCCTTCCATCTCGAAGATAGTTCTCCACAAACTGCGTTGCTTTATCGACTGCTTCCAATCTACCTGTGTCATTCAGATCGATGTCTGCAAAGGATGCTGCGGTAATATCCAGCGGAACATACATGGATTTGATCAGCCGCTCGCTCCTTCTTTTTTCATCATCCATGACCTTAAGAGGACAACGCTCATAATAAATATCAATGGCTCCCCTCCCGATTGCCAGCTTCGGATGGTAGCCCTGCATAAGGTTCTTGCATTCTTTTAGAGATGCACATTCCTGGCAATTTTTGCTTTGATCGGCAAAATCAAATAGGGTCATTAAGCTTCTTTCGATCATATCCTGTGTAAGCTCATTCTCATGCTCTACTAAAAAGGTGCGGACCGACGGATTTTGAAGAATATCCGTCCTCATTTTTTGGTATCTTGCCTGAAAGCTTGCGTTATTCCCCAATTTTTTTAAGGTGTCATTGATTCTTTCCACTGTGCCACCCCCTTATTTTTTGTATTTTTTCAGCCTTTCCTCTAATGCACGTTTCTTATCGATTAATTGATCATCCGATGGTTGAGCGAGGTTCTTGTCGTCTTCCTCATTGAACCAATCAGGAAGTAATTCGGTCCGAATCGGCTGCTTTTTTCCCCCTGACTTTGTGGTCTTTTTATTATCTGCCCATTCCATATATTGACGATGCTCTTTAATGGCAAGGTCCATCGCCTCTTTGACGGTTGAAATTTGCTTTCTAGCCCAATGGGAAGCGATCTTATCCACGTAAGCCTTCGTTAGCTTCATGTCTGATTTTAGCAGGACATATTCGATCAGGACATTCACAACTCCAGGCAATAATTTCTGCTTGAACATCACATCTTCAATTATTTTCAGATCGGCCTTAGAAGGCAAGGTCCCACCCGCAATATCGATCAGTAGCTGTCTCGGAGAGGTGGTTTCTAAGTAATGAATCAGCTTCTCTTCCTTTGATTTCGGCTCTGAAACTATCGTTTGCTTAATAACCGGATGTACCTTATCGACTAATTCTGGAAGCCGTTCCTGGTGTTCAAGCTGATACCAATCTCTTGCGGACTTTCTTAGTTCCTCAATATTTATTTTATTAGCTACATCATCCATAGCGGTAATGAGTAAATTCTTCATATGAATCGGATCGATTCCATAGAGAAAGGAGAGGTTGCTGATTGCCTCTCTAACCTTTTGAGTGATCGCTTTTTTGGGCACTAATGATTCGGATAATCCTGCATAAAGCAAATCAAAGTCAAAGTTAGCCGTAGCATCGATTTGAATCCCTTTTGGAGATATTCTGCCCATCAAGGCTTGGTCCGTAAAATTCTCGTCTGGAGCGTTATCAAATGTTGTTGGAACGGCTGAATCATACACATCCTGGAAAGCTCTTGTCACTTCTTCAAAACCAGCATGAACAGCTATTTCTTTATCTGAGAAAAATTGCTTTAATGCGGAATAACGATTTTTTCCAACCTTTTGATATAAATATATATTTAACATGCCATCAAGGAAAAAGCGCTCCGGTGATAAAGGTGGCTGGAGCTCATAAACAAATTCTCGCTCCCCTTCAGAGGATTGGACAAATGTTTTAAGCAGGCCGATTCCCTCAAGCTTTAACCGAGCTTCATAAATCGCATTTAGGCTGAGGTCCATAAAACTCATCAGGCTGTGATGGGAATTCGTCTGGGACCAAAGCCTATTCTCCTCGACCTGCGCCCAGAGAGTCATGTATAAGCTCATGGAAAGCGGACCAATTAGTGGCTGATACAGCAGGGTGATAATTTTTCTGTCATATTCATGCAATAAACCGCCCGTAGCTACAGAATACCGGTCAATTGGCAGCAGTTCCTTCCAATGGGCCATTTCAGTCTCAACCTCTCCATCAAAATAAGAAAAAAAAGCCAAAGTCATCCTTTAGCCTTATGTTATGATTCTTTTTTAATCAGCTCTTTTAATTCTTCAATAAATACATTTATATCTTTAAACTGTCTGTAGACAGAAGCAAACCGAACATAGGCCACATCGTCTACCTTTGCGAGACGCTCCATGACCATTTCTCCGATGACTTCACTGTCAATTTCAGATACTCCCTGACTTCGCAATTCCTTTTCAACCTCGGCTGTTATTTCCTCGAGCTTAACGAGGGCAACTGGCCTTTTTTCACAGGCCTTAATCAAGCCTCGCAAAATTTTGTCGCGACTAAATTCCTCACGAGTCCCTTCCTTTTTAACAACAATTAGAGGAATTTCCTCCACCTTTTCGAAGGTCGTAAAGCGAAATAAGCATCTTTCACACTCTCTTCTACGGCGAATGGATCGACCATCATCCACTGGGCGTGAATCAAGCACTCTTGTATTATTATTTTGGCACGAAGGGCATTTCATTTTACAATCAGCTCCGAATCCAATAAGAAATCTATCTATTTATATCTTATTAGAAAGATGTTTGTAGTACAAGTATAGACTGCCTCGTATCGAAAAAAGAGACCGCCTTCAATCTAGCGATCTCTCCATAATCTCAGATTATCCAACTTTTACTTTTGTGGGCGAAACCATCGCCTGTGCTACATAATTGGTTAAATCAACGACACGGCAGGAATAGCCCCACTCATTATCATACCATGCAAGCACCTTGACTTTATTCGCACCGATAACAATGGTCGATAAGCCATCAATAATGGCGGAATGTTCATTTGTATTAAAATCAACGGATACTAAAGGTTCATCGCAAACATCCAAAATTCCCTTCAAGGAACCTTTAGCTGCTGTTTTGAAGGCATGATTAATTTCATCCATCGTAACCTCTCTTTTAAGGTCAACCACTAAGTCCACCAAGGAAACATTAGAGGTTGGAACCCTAAGAGCCATCCCATGCAGCTTACCTTTTAAGCTCGGTAATACTAAGGACAATGCCTTTGCAGCACCAGTTGAGGTCGGAATAATCGACTGTGCACAAGCACGAGCACGTCTTAAATCCTTATGCGGATTATCGATATTCTTTTGGTCATTTGTATAGGCATGAACCGTTGTCATTAAGCCGTTTATAATACCGAATTCTTCATCTAATACTTTGGCTACTGGAGCCAGACAGTTCGTCGTACAAGAAGCATTGGAAATCACATCATGTCTATCAATATCTAATACGCTTTCATTTACACCCATGACAATGGTGACATCTTCATTCTTGCCTGGTGCTGTTAAAATAACCTTTTTTGCACCAGCCTTCAAGTGAAGACTTGCCTTATCTCTTGAGTTAAACTTTCCTGTAGCTTCAATTACAATATCAATCCCGTATTCCTTCCAAGGAAGCTCCTCAGGATTACGGTTGCTCAAAAGCTGCACCCTTTTTCCATTAACGATCAGCGCATCATCCTCGGCAATGATCTCACCAGCAAACTTGCCATGATTTGTGTCATACTTTATCAAATGTGCTAACGTTTCCGCTGGATAGCTGGCGTTCACTGCCACAATATCTAAATTATCTTCAAGAATGGCCTTTCTAAATACCATTCTACCAATTCTCCCAAACCCATTGATCGCAACTTTCGCCTTCATTTAACGGTTCCCTCCGGATAAGTGTTATACTTTTTAGTGTATATTGTTGGCATTAGTATAACATATTTGAGCCACTTTGTGAGGAATAAAATACAAAAAAATATTGTTTTATTATTCTAAATTTTTTCAGACAAAAAAAGAAGCCAACCAGCTTCTTACATGACTTTCCAATCGATTAAGATTTGATTCAATTGAGCTTCGGTTTCCTCAATCGATCCATTGTTATTTATGATCGCATCACTTAGTGGTACTTTATCCTTCAGTGGCATTTGCGAACGAATTCTTGCCAATGCTTCTTCCTCGGTAAACTGATTTCTTTCCATCAAACGTTGGAGCTGTGTCTGTTCATCCACGTACACGAGCAAAACCTTTTCAACCATCCCGGTCAGCTTGCTTTCAAACAAGAGTGGGATATCCATGATAATAAGTTTTTCTCCCTTATGAATGGCCTCCTCACGCTTATTTAGCATTCTTCTACGAACATCAGGGTGGACAATACTATTAAGCTTCTGTCTTTTTTCCTCATCATTGAAGATAATTTCACCCAGCTTAGCCCGATTGATTTGTTGATCGTCCAGTAAAATCTCCTTTCCAAAGAAGGCAACAATCTCGTTGTATGCGGGTTCACCCCTTTCTACAGCAAGTCGCGCCTCCACATCGGCATCAATGATTGTATAACCTTTACTGCGAATTAGATTAGCTACCGTACTCTTTCCACTGGCAATTCCACCTGTCAATCCAACAATTAATGCCATACCCTACTTCCCTTCTTAATTGACCATTACATTTTCCAAATGCCGATAAAAATTAACAGTATTCCTGGTATAAATGTGAATTTTTGTACAACATGGCACTTCGATAGCAGTGCACCTGTTTTCATTCCCAATGTCACAAATAAGGAACTCATGACCGCAACCGATAAGGCTAAAAGCGGAGGTGAATATCCGAGCATCGCTGCCCCGATTCCCGCCCCAAACGCATCTAGCGACAAAGCGAAACCAAGAACGAAAGCCTCAATGCCGGTAATGGTTCCAGACTTATCAAAGTCAACAGACATAGGCTTCTTTAAAATATTGATGACAATCCCTAATGATTTAATTTCAAAATTGACAATCGTTTTTTCATGGGGTAGCAGTTCCTTCGATTTTTCCGGGCGGAAGAATTGATACAGAATCCAACCACCTAATAGAACGAGCATGATCCCCCCAATTCTTTCAGCCATTTCAGGGGAAAGAAAAACTTCAATGATTTGCCCGACGGCCATTGCTCCGAGGAGAGTTAGGGCAGAACAACATGCGATTATGAAGATAGATTTAAAAGGAATTCTCATCTTTCTAAGCCCATAGGTGAATCCAACGCTAAAACTATCAAGACTGACTGCAAACGCAAGTAGTATTAATGAAAATGTAAACACTGGAGTAGCTCCTTCCCATCCAAAAGCTAAGATAGTATATGGAGGGAGCTATTCCAATGTTAATTTCTAATTTTGGCTCTTATTTTTCTGACATTTTGGACAGAAAACTGTTCCTCGACCGCCTACAACTATCCGTTCTAACTCAGAGGAGCATGTTTTGCATTGCTCTCCCTTACGGCCATAGACATACAATTCTAATTGAAATAAACCAATTTGTCCTTGGCTGTTCACATACGATCGAATCGTGCTTCCGCCCTTTTCCACCGCTTCCTTCAGTGTCTGAATAATTTCCTCGTGCAGCTTTGTGATTTCTTTTTTTGTAAGGGAGTTGGCACTCCGTTCAGGATGGATGCCTGATCTAAATAATGCCTCATCCACATAGATGTTTCCGAGTCCAACTACCAGCTTTTGATCAAGCAGCACTGTCTTAATGCTTCGATTCGTTTTTGAAAGCAGCTCTTTCATCCGCTCGACTGTAAACTCATCCGAAAATGGCTCAGGGCCAAGCTGTGATAAGGGAAGCTGGCTAAATTCCTCTCCCTTTTTAAAAAGATGCATCGTCCCGAACTTTCTCACATCACGATAACGCAACTCGGTACCGTCAGTGAAATGGAAAACCACATGGGTATGCTTGTCTTTTTCCTCATTTGGCTGAAATAGCCCGTATCTGCCTTCCATTCGAAGATGAGAAACCAGTGCATAATCGGTGGTGTATAGGATTAGAAATTTTCCTCTTCGACTGATTTTCTCAAGCACCTGACCAACAAGGGCATCCTTAAATTGCTCTACCTCATCAGGTTTTTTTATGATTTTGGGCCACGTAACCGTGACGGATTTGATCTCCTTTTGGAGAACGAGCTGCTCTAACGTTCTCCTGACTGTCTCAACCTCTGGCAACTCAGGCAACTTTTTCTTCCCCCTTACCTACTTAGCGTCAAACCATGTTGGTCCGTATGCATAATCAACCTTTAATGGTACCTTCAGTTCAATCGCATTCTCCATGACCTCAGGGACGATTTCCTTCAATTTCTCAATTTCATTCTTCGGTGCCTCAAAGATTAGTTCGTCATGAACCTGCAAAAGAAGTCTGGTTTTAAGACCTTCTTTGTCTAGACGATCGACCATATCGATCATGGCTTTCTTGATGATATCGGCGGCACTTCCTTGGATCGGCGTATTCATAGCGGTTCTCTCAGCAAAGCTTCTCAGATTGAAGTTCCTACTGGTAATCTCAGGCAAGTATCTTCTTCGATGAAGAAGCGTCGAGACATAGCCCTTTTGCTTCGCATCCTTCACGATATCTTCCATATAATCCTTCACACCTGGATAGCTCTGCAAGTATTTATCGATGAAGGTGCCCGCTTCCTTACGTGTAATATTCAAGCTTTGGGAGAGCCCATAATCACTGATTCCGTATACGATCCCAAAGTTTACGGCCTTTGCATGACGGCGCATATTAGCGGTCACTTCATCCTTACTGACGTGGAAAACCTCCATCGCTGTCTTCGTATGGATATCCATTCCCTCTTTAAAAGCTTCGATGAGCTTTTTGTCTCCAGCAATATGGGCAAGTACACGGAGCTCAATTTGCGAATAATCCGCAGCAAATATGACCCAATCCTCTTCTGAAGGGATAAAAGCCTGACGAATTTTTCTTCCTTCCTCCAACCGAATGGGAATATTTTGCAGGTTCGGATCCGTTGAACTCAATCTCCCTGTTTGTGTTAGTGCTTGATTATAACGGGTATGAACCTTATCATTTTCCGGGTTAACCACCTTCAACAAGCCCTCAATATAAGTGGATTGCAGCTTCCCTAACTGCCTATAGTGCAAAATTTCTTTGATGATTTCGTGGTCATCCGCTAATTTTTCAAGGACATCTGCAGAGGTGGAATACCCCGTCTTTGTTTTCTTAATCGCAGGGAGGTTCAATTTTTCAAACAGAATAATTCCTAACTGCTTTGGTGAATTGATGTTAAATGCTTCACCAGCGAGCGCAAATACCCGTTTTTCGATCTCGACTAATTGGTTGTTGAAATCCTGCCCCATTGTCCGGAGTCGGTCTAAATCAACCTTGATTCCAGTGGACTCCATATCAGCCAAAATGAGAGATAAAGGCATTTCTAGCTCATAAAATAATTCAAATTGTTCATTCTCTTTCAGCTTATCTTCCAGTGATTGCTTTAATTCAAACACCGTTAATGCTTTTCTCACTAAGTGTTCTGATAGCTTGCTCTCATCAGGGATGCTTCGTTTTGCACCTTTCCCATAAAAAGCATCGTTTGATTCAACATTTCCATGTCCATAGGTTTTTGCAATAGAGGCAATATCCTCAATCGTTTCTGAGGGATTTAATAAATAGGAGGCAATTAATAAATCAAACTCGACTCCCTTTAAATGAATGCCATGATGACGGAGAGCGACCTCTGAACGTTTCGCATCATAGACCCACTTTTTCTTATTTCCATCCTCTGCCCACTTCTTGAAAGCTTCAGACTGAATCGCTGTTTCAGTTGAGATAAAGAAATTTCCTTCATGATTCACAAGGGCAAATCCAAGAATAGGTGCATAATGATAGTTATCCTCAAGAATTTCCACATAAAATGCTGATTCATCAGCAAAAATACGGTCTGTTACTTCTGTTATCGTCATATATTCGATCTCCGCTAAGGCAAGGGTTTCCTTCACTTCGTCCCCCAACTTGTCCAGAAGTGAGTTAAAGCCTAATTCCTTAAAGAGCTTGACCACCTTTTCTTTATCGAAGTCCTCATA
>DLCS01000280.1:0-1466 GCA_002480735.1 Bacillaceae bacterium UBA7792
CCTATAATGTGGGCTCATCTGTAAAAGGAGCCACGGTATTGACTGGTTTTCAGCAGGGAGTGATCACACCGAATACGTATATCACAGACCGTCCACTGAAAATTAAGGATACACCACAAATGGGCTCCCATAGCAACAATCTTGGAACATTGAATCCGGTGGGTGCTCTTCGAGTTTCCTCGAACGTCTTTATGTTTGAAACAGCGATTCGTATCGGTGGGGGAAAGTATGTATATAATCAGCCCCTACGTATTAAATCGTCTGCTTTTAATACATTCCGTGATTCGTTTAGTCAATTTGGGCTTGGAACGAGAACAGGCATTGATTTGCCAAACGAACAAATAGGGTTCAAGGGTGAATCAACAGTTCCTGGACAACTTTTGTTTTTCTCAATCGGACAGTATGATACATATACACCGATGCAGCTAGCTCAATATGTTTCCACTATTGCCAATGGAGGAAATCGGATTCAGGCTCACCTTGTTAAGGAAATTCGCGAGCCAACTTTAGATAAGGAACAGCTCGGTCCGGTGTTTGCTGAAATTGAACCGCAAATCCTCAATCGTCTTGATTTAGAGAAGGGCTGGATAGAAACCGTTCAAAGGGGTTTTCGTGAGGTTGTAACATCAGGAACCGCTAGTAAATTTTTTGCCAATAAGGACTATCTACCTGCTGGTAAGACTGGAACTGCTGAGGCCTTTTATGATGGACCAAAACGCTCACAATACAAAGAACCACCATCGGTCACCAATTTAAGCTTTGTCGGCTATGCACCATATAAGGATCCAGAGGTGGCGATGTCCGTCATTGTTCCATGGGCTTACACTGGGAAAGCGTCTCATAAAGCAGCTTTGAGTATTGGCGAAAGAGTCCTCGATACTTATTTTGAACTAAAGAAAACGAGAGAAGAGTTGAAACTCAACGGGCATGCTTCGTCACAAATAGATGAAGATCAAGAACAAAGTCAACAACAAGAACAGGAATAGGTTAAGCTCAAAAAAAGGGCCTCCAAAAGTCGAAATCTTTTGGAGGCCTTTTGAAGCTATTGGTTCTTTTTTAAATATTGTTCACCTAGCTGGACGAGTCGTTTTGTCATTTCTCCCCCAACCGAACCATTTGCACGCGCGGTCGTATCTGCACCAAGCTGTACTCCAAACTCATTGGCGATTTCTTCCTTCATTTGGTCGAGAACATTTTCTGAACCAGGTACCAAAAGTTTGTTCCTGCTCATGTACAACACTCCCTTGCATGTAGTGAGCAATTATTGATTTAAATAATAAAAGCAAAAACGGCTGCTCCGATAATGTTACCAATATAGCTAAGGGTTAAAAGAGTAC
Source organism: Bacillaceae bacterium UBA7792 (assembly GCA_002480735.1). Lineage (GTDB taxonomy): Bacteria > Bacillota > Bacilli > Bacillales > Cytobacillaceae > Robertmurraya > Robertmurraya andreesenii. Next base: position 1,338 of record DLCS01000280.1, read on the forward strand.
CTACCTGTGACCAGGTCATTTTTTTTCGTAATGCAGTAAAGGAGAAATAAAAGGTATCCCCTGTAAATAAATCTCCCCCACCATAAGCGATTAAGATGATGGCAGCTCCAAAGGTAAATGCGGCCATTA
>DLCS01000280.1:1564-5190 GCA_002480735.1 Bacillaceae bacterium UBA7792
CGCTCGTTATAGAAATAACCGCCCGTTTTAAAGGCGACAATGACTCCAAAGCCAATGAACATACTGGCTAAAGCGGCTCTTAATATATAATGGATTGGATTTTCCTGAAATATGCTCACCTTTTTTAATGCTAATTTTTCAACCTCTAATAACGGTTTAACCTCCATATTTACCCACCAATTCTAGCTAAGTTCATTCTATATTTCGCAACAGAACAAGGAATTATGTAAACAAATGGTGACCCCAAGAACGAGAGGTCACCATCACCCTCATTAAGATTTTTCTACAGATTTTTGGGAAAAATCATGCGTCTCATCCTCAAGAGACCAGCCGGTTTTTAGGCCCAAAATGAACCAGCCGAGTGCCAATGCACCGATTGCAAAAACGGTATCTCCAATTACTCGCAACCAATGGAATGTATGAACGATATCTTGGTGCAGAAACTCTTCCGACCGAGCGTACCACATGCCATGCTCAACACTCGCCCATGTTTGCATGAGTCCAATAGGAATTAAACTGAGAAGCACCATTAGCGCTAGTCCAATATTAATCGCCCAAAACGCAAAGCTGAGCACCTTCGTCTTCCAAATTCTTTGTCCAGTCAACCCTTTTAAACAGAATAGGGAGAGCCCGATGCCAAGAACCCCATATACTCCAAAAAGGGCGGTGTGACCGTGAACAGCGGTTGTATTCAAACCCTGCATGTAGTAGAGTGCGATTGGTGGATTGATGAAAAATCCAAATAACCCGGCTCCTACTAAATTCCAAAATGCAACTGCAACAAAGCAATAGATCGGCCATTTATAGGCTTGTACCCAAGGTTTCTTCCGACTTTGTGTCAAGTTTTCATAGGCCTCGAACCCAATCAAGACTAATGGAACGACCTCTAATGCACTAAAGACCGCACCGAACGCCAATACTCCCATTGGAGTTCCACTGAAGTAAAGGTGGTGGAATGTTCCTATAATTCCGCCAAACAAGAAGATGCTAGTTGAAAAAATTACCGAAGCTGTTGCCGTTGAAGTACGTAAAAGCCCCATTCTTGTAAATAAGAATGCCATGACAACGGTAGCAAACACTTCAAAGAAGCCTTCTACCCAAAGATGAACGACCCACCAGCGCCAATATTCTGCCATGGCAAGATGAGAGTGCTGTCCCCACATCAAACCAGGAATATAGAATAACGGGATCGCTGTAGATGCCATCAAGAACATTGCTAAAAGATGGCGGTCTTCCTTTGTTTTCTTGAAGGCTGGAAGCAGAGCTCTGCCCATGAGAATTAACCAAAGGAAAAGTCCCACCGTTAGGAATATTTGCCAAAAGCGCCCTAAATCAACATACTCATAGCCTTGGTGTCCAAACCAGAAATTTGCCTTATTCTCAAATTTTTGGAATACACCCATCCATTGCCCAGCCATGGATCCAACGACAATAATAAGGAGACAAACAAAGAGAAAATTGACTAATGCCCGTTGAAATTTCGGTTCATAGCCCGAAACCGCAGGGGCCATATACAGTCCAGTCGCTAGCCATGCAGTAGCAATCCAAAGGATCCCAAGCTGTGTATGCCAAGTTCTTGCAACTGAGTATGGAAGCCACTTTTGCAGCGGAATCCCATAGAAGCCAGAACCCTCGACTGCATAGTGGGCAGTGATCGCACCGAGGCCGATTTGAACGACAATCATCGCCGTCACAACCCAGAAAAATTTGAGAGTTGCCTTCATTGAAGGGGTTGGAGACAGTCCAAGGAGCGGATCCTTTTCAGGATATCTCTCCTCAATATGAGGCTCTTTATGACGCTGGACTGCAAAATACCATGCGAGTGCACCGACCCCAGCTAACAGCGTCACAAAGCTAAATACGGACCAAACGACCATTTCACCTGTTGGTTTGTTATCCACCAAATCTTCGTTGGGCCAATTGTTCGTATAGGTTACATCGCTGTCTGGCCGATTTGTTGTACAAGCCCACGTACTCCAGAAGAAAAAGGCATTCATTTCTGCCATCCGATTCGGATCCTTAATGGTGTTCTTCGGAATGGCATAATGATCCCGTAACCCATCAAGATTCGGATCATTCATAAACAGTCCTGCATAATAATCGCTTAAATGCTGAAAGGCATCGGCTCGGGTCTTTGAAATAACGATATCCCCAGTTTTTTCATTATAAGTATTTGTTCTCATTTCATTTATTAATCGAGCTCGAAGCTGTGCCTGCACTTCATCACTCAAATCCTCATAATTTCCACCAAACTCCTGATTACCCCATTTATCTAGAATAAACAATGATTCCCTATGAAGCCAATCGGCATTCCAGTCAGGAGCTAGGTAGGCGCCATGTCCCCAAATACTTCCTAGTTCTTGACCACCAATCGATTGCCAGACGTTCTGACCGTTCTGAATATTTTCCTTTGTCAAAATAACGGTGCCATCCTCAGTGACAACCTGTTCTGGTATCGGCGGCATGACTTGATAAATACGACCACCATAATAACCCAGTATGGAGAAAGAGACGATAATAATGATTGCTAATGTAATCCATAGTTTGCGGTATTGATTCATATTGAACCTCCCTAAATAGTTGATCGAACTTATTTTTTTCAAAACTTGGGAATTTTATTCTTTTCCACCGTCTTTGAACATTCCTTCATAAAGTTTCAGGTTCTGGACAAAATAAGCAAAATAGGGGGCAGTTATCATGAGAAAGTTAAAGAAGCCTAAAAAATTGGTAGAAAAGATTGAGATACAGGATAAGATTGAGAAGCCAGTCTTGGAAAATGTCGAAACGAATATTGATATTTTGAAAAAAATCTTTCAGGACTGCTCTGATATTAAATTCCGTTCTTTAAAAGTAGGGGAACAAAAAGCCTACCTAATTTTTGTCGATGGTATGATTGATGAAACAAGTATTCAATTGAGTGCAATCCATGAGCTCCTCGCAGAGACAAAACAAGGCTCTCTTACAACTGAAATCATTGAAGAAAAAATAGTATCGATTAGCGACGTCGTCGAAGCTGACAAAATAGAGGCCATCGTCAAGCAGGTGTTAGATGGAAACACAGTTCTTCTTGTTGATGGGGTGGAAAAAGCAATCGTTCTTAATGCAAAAGGCGGGGAAAGAAGAACGGTAGCAGAGCCTGAAACGGAGTCAACTGTCCGCGGCCCAAGGGAAGGCTTTGTGGAAAACATTGCGGTCAATATTGCCTTGATACGGCAGAAACTCAGATCCCCCCATCTGAAATTGGTCACGAAAGAGATTGGTACAGAAACGAGAACATTAGTTGGAATCATGTATATGGAGAATTTGGCTTCCTCTGGTTTAATACAGGAGGTCAAGGATCGAATAGACCGTATTAAAATAGATGGGATCCTTGAAAGCGGGTATATCGAGGAATTTATTGAGGATGATCCTTGGAGCTTATTTCCGCAAATACAAAATACAGAAAGGCCTGATACGGTTGTCGGGAATCTTCTAGAAGGAAGGGTCGCGATTCTTACGAATGGGAGTCCTTTTACTTTAGTACTTCCAACAACCTTTTGGCAACTTTTACAGGCGAATGAGGATTATTACCATCGCTTTCACTTAGTTATTTTTATTCGCATATTGCGAATGATTTTGTTGTATCT
>DLCS01000137.1 GCA_002480735.1 Bacillaceae bacterium UBA7792
CAGATTGTTGATTTTGACTGTTCTGGAAAAGTTTTTTCAAGGGATGATTTACACGGGTTTGGGATGGAAGCCCCAGCAGCAACTAGAATTAGTAAAGCATTGGGAATAAAAAATAAAGAAACGGGATATTTTCCTGTAACGATTAAAGAATTAGCCGACGAAATTGGTGATAAGTTATGAGCCTATTAGAAGTTAACCATTTGCATTTTTCCTACACACCCGAGGTTGAAGTCTTAAAAGGAATTGATTTGCGATTCAATGGGGAAACGACGGCGATTGTCGGGCAAAATGGAGCCGGAAAATCCACCTTTGTTAAATTGCTAAAGGGCTTGCTCCATCCAAATGAAGGAGAAATTCTTTTTAACGGGAAGAATACAAAGGACTATACACCGGCACAGCTTGCAAAGGATATTGGCATGGTTTTTCAAAATCCGAATGACCAAATCTTTAAAAATACCGTTATTAGTGAGGTCATGTTTGGCCCTCTTAATATTGGGAATAGCGAAGATGAAGCAAGGGAAAAATCGATTAAAATGCTGAAAAAGGTAAATCTTGAAGGATACTTGGAAACGAATCCTTATGATTTAAGTTTATCCGAGCGAAAAATGATTGCCATTGCCTCTATTTTAGCCATGGAAACGGGAATTGTTATCTTTGATGAGCCGACGATGGGCCAAGACTTTGCAGGAAAACAGAAGCTGAAAGAAATTATTTATGAACTTCGTGATCAAGGAAAGCAAGTCATCTGTATCCTTCACGATATGGATTTTGCGGCGGAGATATTTGAACGAACGATTGTCTTCAATCAAGGGAAAGTCTTGATGGATGGACCAAGTAGAGAAGTATTTGCACAGAAGGAAACACTCGGGCAAGCCTATTTAGAACAGCCGCATATTGCTCAGATTGCAGACCAACTTGGCTTAGAGGGAAGTTATTTGACAGATGAACAGTTAATTAAAGTGTTGAAAGAAAAATTGGAAGCATAGGGATGCCTATGCTTCTTTTCTGTCGTTATATCCCTCCAGATCAACATTGTCATTGCCATTATGAAGACCTTTTTTTCTTGATTCTGCATCGTTTGAGGTGTTCATTGCCTTCATGAACGCGTCTTTATCTTGATACTGCATCGCAGTAAGCATTTTTGATTTTAATATCCTAAGATGGTCTTGACACTCCTAAGAAAACAGATTAAGATAAATGTGTAGTTGAAAATGATTATCATTAACATTTAGACTACCGACAGAAGAAATTGATATTCCCTAGCTCAATTTACCCCCTCACACAAATTGAGCTCCCCCTCTTTGAGAGCCCATAGTTAATATGGGCTCTTTTTATTTCCTTCAATTATTTACAATATCCTATTTCGGATTATTAATTTTGAGGATAAACCTTCCAAAAGGATAAATAATATGGTTAACCTCACTGATAAGGGGATTAACTTCGATGAAAAAGACCATTCAAAAAAATAATCAAGATAAGCTCGAGCTTGAAAAGATACTTTTGAAATCAAATGATTTTGAAAATCTTTCTTTTACAAATGAAAAGACAAAAATCAAATTTTGCTTTACCTACATGTCGACTCTAATTGATGAGAAAATCCTTCAAGATAACGTTCTTCCCGCGCTATTAAAGGAGGAGTTTCAGCAATTAGATGATGTTAAAGAAATCATCCCTATATCAGATGTACAAATCTCCGATAATGCCTCTGATATTGAACAAAAGCTTTTTAACGGCTATGTTCTATTAACTATCATCGGAGAGTACAACAAATACTGCTTCTTCGCTGCACAAAAAGAAGTTGGGAGAACCATTAATCCACCTGAAGTTGAGTTCAGTGTCATTGGGCCTAAGGAAGCATTTGTTGAATCTCTTGACATGAATCTCAATTTAGTAAGAAAAAAGCTCCCTATTAAAGAATTAATCATTGAAGAATTGTCAGTTGGTGCACTTTCAAAAACGAAAATCGCCATAATCTATATCGATAATGTCGTTAATACAGAGAATGTCAATACCATTCGTCAAAGACTAGAGGGGATCCAATATGACGATATTGCTGATAGCTCTTATATCGTTCAAATGGTCTCTGATAATCACAATTCGCCATTCCCTCAGCTTCTTGACACGGAACGTCCCGATCGAGTTTCTTCAAGTCTTGCTGAAGGAAAAGTCGTCGTCATTGTCGATGGTTCTCCCCATGCGTTAATAGGACCTACCACTTTTGTGGAGTTCTTCAGTTCATTTGAGGACTATTTTTTAAACTGGCTAATCGCTTCTTTTTTTCGTCTTATTCGATTGTTCTCTGTGGCATTCTCCATTTTGGTTACACCTATTTATGTAGCCGTACTGAGCTATCATTATGAACTCATCCCACGAGACTTATTAAACGCTTTAGTTGCTTCAAGAAGAGCTGTACCGTTGCCACCAATTTTAGAAGCCTTATTTCTAGAATTAACGATTGAGCTTTTAAGAGAAGCAGGAGCGAGACTACCGACAAAGGTTGGGCAAACCATTGGTATCGTTGGTGGGATCGTCATAGGAACAGCGAGTGTGGAAGCAGGTTTGACGAGTAACGTACTGCTCATTTTAATTGCACTAGCAGCCCTCGCTTCTTTTACAACACCTGTGTACAGAATGGGCAACACGATACGTTTTCTTCGATTCCCATTTTTATTATTTGCTGAGCTTTGGGGGTTACTTGGAATCGTACTAGCTTTTTGTTTCCTATTGGTCCATCTCATCCGTCTGACTTCTCTTGGAAGACCCTATTTAGAGCCGGTATATCCATTGAGAAAAGTCGATTTCAAGGATTCGTTTATTCGGTTATCATTCAGTAGTCAAGGACATCGTCCATTGCTGTTACGGTCAAAACGACCGAAAAGAGTCGACGAAAGCGATGCTAAGAAAAAGAAAGATATTGATGAATAGAGGTTCTACATTATGAATCCCGTTATTCCTGAAAATAAAAAAATATCACCATTCCTCGTATTTTTTGTCATCAATTCAATGCAAACAGGAGTTGGTGTTCTCGGTTTTCAAAGAATCATTGCTAAATCTGCTGGCTATGATGGGTGGATAGCTGTCATTCTTGCTTCAATTTGCATCCATTTTGTTCTTTGGATGATGTATAAAATGCTAGAGATAGCAGGTGGGGATCTTATTTCCATTCATACCTTTGTTTTTGGAAAAACAGCTGGTAAAATTTTGAGCTCTTTCTACATTCTCTATTTTTGTTCCTTAGCCGTAACAACATTACGAAATTTTATCGAGATTGTACAGGTGTGGATGTTTTCAGACCTCATAACCTTTTGGTTTGCACTTGTCTTTCTTATTTTGGTTATCTATATCGTCTACGGTGGATTCAGAACCATTACCGGGATCAGTTTCTTTTCAATTATTTTACCGAGCTACATATGGCTATTATTTCTTTTTACGATCCCTTATGCTAATTTTACAAATCTACTTCCTATTTTTAATCATTCTACAAAGGATATTTTATTGGCTAGTAAAGATATGTCTTTATCTTTTTTAGGATTTGAGACGTTGCTCTTCTTCTACCCTTTTATCAAAAGGCCTGAGAAGTCCAAAAAGTGGTCACACTTAGCCATTGTCTTTTTAACGATGATCTATTTATATTTGGCTATTCTGACCTTTGCCTATTTTCCAGAAGAACAGCTACAAAAAAATATTTGGCCGACACTTACGATGTGGAAGATTATTGAATTACCATTTGTTGAACGATTTGAATACATCGGGATCGCTAACTGGTGCTTAATCATTCTCCCCAATGCATGTATCGCATTATGGATCGCAAGTCGATTGACGAAACAGCTATTTTCCGTTAAGCAACGGATATCTGCTCCGATTTTAGCTGTCTTTTGTTTAATCGGGACAAGTTTATTAATGACAAGAGATCAGATTAACATCCTTACTGACTTTGTTGGTCAGTGTGGCTTTTATATTAATTTCATGTATGTTCCTCTTTTATTTATAGTTACATTAATCGCAAAGAAGGTGAAAGAAAGATGACTGCTATTGTTAGATCAATCGTTATCATACTTCTTGGAGTGTTCCTTAGCGGATGTGTCCAAAAAGAAATATTAGACGATATTAATCTAATCGAATGCATTGGCTTCGACCATTCCGATGAAGAGGATAAAATTAACGGTACCATCCTCTTCTCAATCTATCAGCCTGACCAACCTCCTAAAAATACAACGATTAATGCAAAAGCGAGAATGAAGAAAACCGTGCTACAGGATATGCAATTGCAGTCAACAAATCCTATCGTAACGGGGAGCATGGAACTGGTACTATTCGGAAAGGAGCTCGCTACCAAAAATGGGGTTCTTGATTTGGTCGATCCATTCCAAAGGGATCCAGGTGTTGGCTCAGGTCTGCACGTAGCGCTTGTAGATGGAGAAGCTAAGGATTTATTAGAAGGGGAATACGGAATAAAAGGAAATGCCACATTTATTAGCGATTTAATTAAAAACAACATTGAAAATGAAGATCTTCCAAAAACCAACTTGCAGCTTTTTCTCAAAGGCTTTTATTCAGAGGGACAAACACCCTTTTTGCCACAACTGAAACAGCTATCTAAGGATAGTATCGAATTAAATGGAATTGCTTTCTTTCGGAATGGAAAAATTGTCGAAACCATTCTTCCGGAGCAAATGTTTTTCTTTAAGCTTCTTGTTGATAAATATAGCAATGGGTTACATCGAGTCAAAATTGATGGTGATGAAGCCGCGATTCGAAGCATCCGTTCAGTCCACAAATTTAAGCTAGAAAGCAGATCCCCTTTCGAAATTACCGTTGACATTCGAGTAAACGGGATTATCAACGAGTTTTCTGGAAATCGTCTTACCCCTAAGAAGATTGCAGAATTAGAACAACGTTTTGAAGATGAAATCACAAAAGAATGCCTTAAATTAATAAGTATTTTTAAGGACAAAGAAATTGACCCAATTGGTTTTGGTCATTTTGTCAAGACTCAAGATCGGAATTTTGATATCGATAAGTGGAACGAAGCTCAGTATCAAGAACTGATCGTGAAGATACATCCAAAAGTAAAGATCACAGAGGCAGGAGTGATTGAATAAAAAGGCTCTTTTCTCAAACTTTGTTGCTTTTAGTAAATGGAATAAAGCTGCAATACTAAATATCATAACCAAGTTCACATCTATACAACCCGAGAAAAATGCCGTGGATACTGATTGCGTAAGGAAAACTGAATATTAAACGTAATGGCCGGTATTAGGGCCATTACAATAACCACAAACGTTACGAAAACAGCACATAAAAAAGAGCAAAGTGACACCTTTGCTCTTTCGTCATTCTGAAAACATATATTTCCTAAAGTGATAACGAATCGAGAAAATTAGGCTAATCGCGAGCATATTCCCCATCAATGAGCTGCCACCATAGCTGATAAAAGGCAGCGGAATTCCTGTAATCGGTAGAACACCGATCGTCATACCGATATTTTGGAAGACATGGAAGGTAATCATGCTGATGACTCCGACGCATATATAGGTGTAGAAGTTGTTTTTCGTTTCCATGGCCACTCTCGTAATATAATAAATGAGCAAAAAGAATAGACTGATGAGAATACTCGCTCCAACAAAACCAAATTCCTCACCAACGATGCTGAAGATAAAATCCGTATGGCTCTCAGGTAGATAAACCTCTCTTGTGCCAAATCCCTTTCCACTTGTTTCTCCTGAGCCGATCGCGAGCAAAGATTTCGTCAATTGAAACCCAGTTGTGCTTGAATAATGATAAGGGTCCAGCCAGGAATAAATCCGACCAAATTGATACTCCTTTACCCCTAAATACTTCTCCAATAATTCCGGCTTCCATAATACGAAATAAAAAATAGCAGCAATGAGGGATATACCCAAACTAAAAATAGGCAAGAGGATTTTCCAGCTAATGCCCGAAATGAAGATCATCCCAAGCATAATGGCAATGAATACAAGCGATGTACCAAGGTCCGGCTGCTTCATGACAAGGAGTAGCGGCGCACCTGTGACGAGTCCAATTTTGATTAAAAGCCAAAAATCAGTCTGAACCGTCTTGACTTGATTTTTTTCATGGTGGTCCATTATTACCCTTGCTAATGCGAGAATTAGGAACACCTTTACGAACTCAGAGGGCTGTAGAGAACCTAATCCTGGAACGCGATACCAGCTTTTCGCTCCATTAATGACAGGCGCAATACCGCTTGGGGCAATCAAAAGAAAGCCCAATAAGACTAATCCAAGACCATATAGATACCAAGATAGCTTTCTTAATTGATCAGAGTCAAAAGGGATTACCGCAGCAATAATGCCAACCCCAATGCCATACCAGACAATTTGCTTAACGAGAAAATTCTCTCCATACTGCCCGGTTGATTGCGCACTATAAATCGATATACAGCTGACAATAAACAATAGAAATACGATAAAAACTAAATTAAGGTCTATTTTCGAAGTTGTATAATTCTCTGTTGACATTTCCTGTTCTAGACTCCTTAAAAAAACATATTCAATTTTTCATTATATTTTGAATCAGTGGCATAGGAGCCTGTTAAAAACTTCGTCGCATCAGTATAGGATTTGGTGTTACTTTTGAAAACACCTGCATAATATTCCTTGTTCCACGAAACTCCATTTCGCATTAGCTTTACATAGTCCTGCATAGAAGCCTCATAGGAAGGGTATTTACGGAAATCAGCCATAATGGTAGACAGATTACCTGATCCATCATCCTCAGACGTTTCGAGTTTCACGGAATTATTTTGATAGCTGCCTTTCATGCCAAACAGATTATAATTGGGGGCAGAGCCAAGACCACTTTGTCCGCTCTCGCTTTCGAGAATGGCTTGTGCAATCATCACAGAGGCATATAAGTCATTATTGGCACCGAGATTTCGTGCAGTTTCAGCGATTTTGCCGATAAATTCTTCTGCACTTGGGCGATCATCAATGACGACAGGCTCTTCTCTTTCTGTCGTATGAAACAATTGGGTCACCATAAAAAATGAAATACAAATAACCACGACAGCAATCAGAAGTCCTTTAAAAAAATTAACTACGTATTTCATGATAGGCTTGATGTTGGTAGTGACCACATCTCCCTCCCTTCTATTAAAAGTTTAGCTATCTCTTATTATGACAAAGAGTGAAAGAGAAATAAAGAAGTGTGTAAATAAATAGCTTATATCATTAATAGAACGTTGAGAACGTTAAATAGTTCCATGTCATTCCGCTGAATTGTCTATCTTAAAAGTTTGAGACATATATTGTTTAAATCTCTCAAAATATTGTTCGGAAGCCTCCCAGCGTCTAGTATTTAAAAAAGCTATCTCGTGGCGACCAAAATGGTTAGGTGGTTGGTAGTGTCGAGAAACATAGGATGGATTTTCTAATGAATAAAAATAATACGCTTCATCAGGCGTCTTAATTTCAATACGAGCATGAATAAAATCACCATCTTCATCCGTATAGGCCTGACGAAAACTATAATATTTGGAACCGTCCCAGAAACCATCGTCATCCTCGTCAAGCCCTTGAATTTCTGGATGTTGTAAAATTCGTTCTACATATTGTACCTCGATTTTAGGCACATAAAGGGTAGCGACATTTACACAAGTTAATAACATAATCCAGTGATCCTGAATATCCACTAAATTGTCCTGAGGTAAATCCGTAATGTCCCACCATTCATCTCCTTCATCGAATGATTTTCTCAATAGGGAGACGGTTTGATCTTCATTGAGCCAAATAAAATAATGATACTGGGAGGTTTTCATATAAATGCTATCATTCGTCTTGTCTCCGTCATCATCGATATGCGCTCGCTGAACAGTGAAATGCACACCATGTTCCTCAAGGTCAAAATAAGGCTTGTCTCCAGTCATCAAAATACACTTTGTTAGCTTTAGTATATTTTCCACATCGATGTGTTGGTCCGTAAAATATACATGAGTTGCCTTCTTGATGTGGGGGATTTCCTGTAAATTAGTCAGTGCGGAGCGTCCTTCTTTAAGGATACTCACCAATGTGACGAATGAAAATTCAATCTCTTCTTCATCGTCATCCATATCATAAAAAACCTCGTCAATTAACACATCTTGTATACGGATAGGGAGTTCCTGAAAAGCGCCATCTCCGTGCCAAATGTTGACGATACATTGCAGTGACTTCTGTCCATGAACGTTAAAGCGATACTCATCGTCTTGAACTAATACGTTTGCCTGAAGATGACCATTGACAATCGTTTCCCCATGATTATAGGAGCCACACAAAATATCCTCTACTGTCAGATGTCCGTGAACATAGATTTCCTGACCACCTACAGCTATATTTTTAGCTGTCAAATTGCCCATTACCATCAGTCCTATTGCACCATCCGTTTCTGCATTGTATAAATGATCTACCGTCAAATGACCATCAATAACAATAATGATCACATTGTTTTGCTGTGGGAAAGGAATGTCCCAATCCAAATCAAGAAAAGGAAGCTTCAAATCTCCCTCATAGTACGCAACAAGGTCGTTCTCACTAAAATCCGTGTAATGGCTTGCCCACCAAGAGTTTTCGGGAAACTTATCAGCCAGTTTGTTAATAGGTATAAATTGAAAGACATTCTTCATAGTTCACTACCTCCCAATTGCCGTTTTTTTTATCTTCTCATACGGAGGAATTAACAGTCAATTTAGTAGATTTATGTGTAATTGGGGATAAAATGCTATGATAAATAGTAAAGAGGTTTTACTACCATTGAGGAGTTGGGAGTGTAGTAAATCAACTAGCCTTCGTACAAATGTTTGGAAGGGCTATTATTTGTGAAATATATAGACGAAATACAAATTTACTATTTTATTCGCGAAATATAAGGAGCTGGCAAATGATAATATTTGATAATGTTTCAAAAATGTATAGTAACGACCATGTGGCTGTCAAAGCCCTCAACGTGGAGATTAAAAAAGGTGAATTCTTCGTTATTATCGGTCCAAGTGGATGTGGTAAAACTACTTTATTGAAGATGATCAACCGATTAATTCCATTGACTGAAGGCACTATTTGGATAAATGGAAAAAGAGTTAGTGATTATAATATTCACGAGTTACGCTGGAGTATCGGCTATGTGTTACAACAAATTGCTCTTTTTCCGCATATGACCATTGAAGAAAATATTGCGATTGTCCCAGAATTAAAAAAATGGAGTAAAACTAAAATTCAAAAGCGTGTGGATGAACTATTGGAATTGGTAGGCCTTGAGCCTGAAAAATATCGTCAGCGCAAGCCAAAGGAGTTATCTGGAGGGGAACAGCAAAGAGTGGGCGTAATTCGTGCATTAGCAGCTGATCCAGAAATTATTTTGATGGACGAACCTTTCAGTGCTTTAGATCCCATCAGTCGTACAAAGTTACAGGATGATCTATTAGATATGCAGCGAAAAATTCAAAAAACCATCGTCTTTGTCTCGCATGATATGCAGGAGGCGCTGAAGCTAGGGGATCGACTATGTGTCATGAAAGATGGAGAAATTGTTCAAATTGGATCTCCTCAGGAAATGGTAGAAAATCCAGTGAATGATTTTGTCCAACAATTTATAGGGGTAAATTCAGTTCACAATAGGTTTGATATTCGGACGGTTATGCAACCAATCGTAAGTGTTAGTGAACTAGGGGATACGATTACTATCAATGAGCCGATCACAACGATTCTTGAAAAACTGACAGAGCATAACGTTCTTGGTGTGGAAGAAAATGGGGAGATTATGGGTATGGTGACTCGAACAGCTATACTGCAATATGTCGCAAATGATTTCAAGGAAAGAGGTCGAGCACATGACTAATTTCGTGGCGATGTTTGAGGAACGAAAGGAACAGCTTCTGGCAGCATTACTCGAGCATATACAAATCTCCTTTATAGCCCTATTTTTTGCCATCATTATTGCCATTCCGCTAGGTATCTATTTAACCAATAAAAAGAAAATAGCAGAAACTATAATTGGTATTAGTGCCGTGCTACAAACGATTCCATCTCTAGCGTTACTTGGGTTATTAATTCCTCTGTTCGGAATTGGCAAAGTTCCAGCCATCATTGCCTTAGTGGTCTATGCACTTTTACCGATTCTACGGAATACTTATACAGGCATCAAGGAAGTGGACCCTTCATTGAAGGAGGCCGCATTGGCAATGGGGATGAACACACCTAAACGTTTATTGAAGGTCGAATTGCCTCTTGCTCTGCCTGTCATCATGGCTGGTATTCGAACCGCTATGGTGTTAATTGTTGGCACAGCCACATTAGCTGCTTTAATTGGAGCCGGTGGTTTAGGGGATATTATTTTACTAGGCATTGATCGTAATAATACCGCACTCATTATTTTAGGGGCTGTGCCTGCAGCAATATTAGCATTAATCTTCGATATTTTACTGAAAAAGCTTGAGTCGCTGTCATTTAGAAAAACAGTAATAGCTGTCAGTCTTGTGAGTATGGTTGCATGGATGATGGTCTTCATGCCGCTTCTAAATGGTAAAGACCAAGATGAAATTGTCATCGCTGGAAAGCTAGGAGCGGAGCCTGAAATTCTCATTAATATGTATAAGTTATTAATAGAGCAGGATACAGACTTAACAGTGCAATTAAAACCAGGACTGGGTAAAACCTCATTTGTATTTAATGCGTTGAAATCTGGCAGCATTGATATATACCCAGAATTTACAGGCACAGCCATCTCAGAATTTTTAAAACAAGAAGCCATCAATAATAATGAGGCAGATGTCTATCGGCAGGCGAAAGATGGAATGCTAAAGCAATTTGATATGGTGATGCTGAGCCCAATGAACTATAACAATACGTATGCGTTAGCAGTATCGGAGGACTTGGCAGAAAGATATCAGCTACAAACTATTTCGGACCTTAAATCGATAGAACAAGCTGTTAAAGCAGGGTTTACATTGGAATTTAATGATCGTGAGGATGGATATGTCGGGATTCAAAAACGCTATGATATTGCGTTTCCCTCCCTTGCAACAATGGAGCCTAAGCTTCGCTACCAAGCGATTGAATCGGGAGATATCAACCTACTCGATGCTTATTCAACGGATAGTGAAATTCGTCAATACAAGCTCCGTGTATTAGAGGATGACCAAGCGCTGTTTCCGCCTTATCAAGGAGCCCCATTATTACGAAAAGAGACGCTGAACCAATATCCAGAGATTGAACAATCCTTAGATAAACTCGCTGATCAAATTACAGACGATGATATGCGGGAAATGAATTATCAAGTGAATGTAGAAGGAAAACTAGCGGCAGAAGTAGCTAATCAGTATCTAGTCAATGCCGGCTTACTGAAATAAACCATCATGACCCTCTAGTAGAAATGTGCTAGAGGGTTTTATTAATATCAATAATAATTTAATGATAAACATTAATTTATTATTGATAGAGATAAAAGGAACAGTATAATAAAATAGAAGAAAGGGGATGCTAAAAATGGAGAAAACAATTCAAAGCAAAGAATTTCAATTGTTGACAAAGGGGCTT
>DLCS01000128.1 GCA_002480735.1 Bacillaceae bacterium UBA7792
CCAAGATTGATACAAAGAAACGGGATTAAACTCCACTCAGAAAAAAATGCGTCTTAATATCAATTGCAGAAAAACCTCTTTCAATAGTTGTTGGAAGAGGTTTTTTTGGTTTCTCTATTGTAAAATCCCTGGGACATTCCTTGGTTCATTATTGATGGAATCAGATGAATATACAAATACAACGACCTTGCCGTTAAAGGCTCTAGCGCGAATTAATATAGGCTGATTATATTCATTTTTGAATGTGAAGTCTGGCCCATACCAGCTCACCGTGGCATCCCGCCCGGGCGGTACGTAAGGTACCTTTCTACTATGGGAGTATCTCTCCAAAATGGTCATCCCTGAGCGATCGACGGCGTTAAAGAGGGTGGAGGAAACCTGGCAAATTCCACCGCCAACCCCTTCGGTGAATTCTCCTTTGACAATTTCAGGAGCTTTCATATAGCCTCTTTCTTGGGTACGCTTACCGACCACTTCATTAAAGGAAAATACCTCCCCTGGAAACAAGACACGATTATTAATGGCTGCTGTTGCTAAGGCAATATTATGAGAGCGTGATTTGTGGCTGGCATTAAAGTAAGTAATATATTGGCCAATTCTGTTGGTCCGTATATGTGAGAGAAGCTCGCTATCGATCTTAGGATAAATGATGTTCTTCGGAACCTCGACAGTAGCAGGACCATTTTCATAAAAATAGCGAGAAAACTTCTCCTTAAGAATTGGTTTGTTAAGCATGTAGCCCACTTTCTCGGGAATGATTCTCCCCGCAGGATCGATGGTCGCATCTACTGGAGCTTTTTTGACTTGTATATCCACTTGAGTAGTGAATTCCTCAAGCCTTTCCATATTCAAAAGTTTCACTCCTGGAACCCCTAAAATAAAGTCCTCGCGATTCACGACGGATAGTGTTTCATTATTTTCAAAGAGGGTAAAAGGTTGAAGCATTTGGTTTTGAATGACTAATAATAGCAGCCCTAATATCCACGACAATTTCATGTTGCCTCCCCAATAGCAGATGTCCGTCTTTATTTTTCGATAATCACCCAAAAATATTCGTGTACAAAAACAAATCGTAGGGGACTATGGTACAAAATATACAGGAATAGGAATGTTTACATTTAGTGTAAAAATAATCCTTCCTAAATTCGTCACACTTTCTTACGTTTAACTCGTGGTAATATTATTAATGCAGATCAATTACTCTTACTATATATTGTGAAAAAGTTTACATGCAAATCATTCGTTTGTATGTACAAATCAAAAGGAAAGGAGCCCCAAAATGAAAAGGAAATGGGCTATATTAGCGGCTATTTTCACTATTTTCACTGTGTTAACAGGTTGCGAACCATTAATGGTACTCGACCCAAAAGGACCACAGGCTGAACGACAAGCACATGACATTCTGTTGTCTATCGGCATTATGTCGTTCATTGTTGTTGTTGTATTTGTTATTTTAATTTTTGTGTTAGTAAAATACCGTGCTTCGAATTTACCAGAGGATTATGAACCACCTCATATGGAAGGAAATAAATGGGTTGAAGCAATATGTGTTGGAATTCCAATTCTTATTGTTGCTTATTTTTCCTATGTTTCCGTTCAAAGTAACTATATCGTAGAGGCCACGCCTCAAGGCTATGAGGATCAGGAACCATTGGTGGTCTACGCCTCTTCTTCTGATTGGAAATGGCATTTTAGTTATCCTGAAGAAAATATTGAGACGGTTAACTATTTATATATCCCAACCGATCGACCACTTGAATTTAGACTGTATTCGAATGGTCCAATTACGAGCTTCTGGATTCCACAGTTAGGTGGTCAGAAATATGCGATGGCCGACATGATCACGACCTTGCATTTAGCGGCAGATGAGCCTGGTGAATATATGGGACGAAACGCCAACTTCAGTGGGAAAGGCTTTGCGGAGAATACGTTCAACGTAACGGCCATGTCACAGGCAGACTTTGACGATTGGGTAAAAGAAGTTAAGGAAACAGCAAAACCACTCACAGAAGAAAAATATAATGAACTATTGAAACCTGGTCATCTTGGCCAAATGACATTTACTGGAACACATTTATCGTTTGCTCCGGCTCCTGAACATGATCACGGTTCATCCAGCTCAATGGAGCACGAAGGACATTCTGATCATATGACAACAAATGAGGAACATGGAGAGAATAATACTCATGAAGAATGATTTTTTTAGAGAATGCTAGTTTTCTAAAAAAGGATACTTCCTGAAAGGAGAACATGACGGATGGAATTTTTTGAACGATTTGCCATTCCTAATCCTAGCCCAGCGATTTATGCATCAATGGTTGCTATCGGTCTAACTTTGATCGGGATCATTGTTGGCTTAACATATTTCAAAAAATGGGGCTATTTATGGCGTGAATGGCTTACTACCGTTGATCATAAACGAATCGGTTTGATGTATTTAATTTCTGCCTTATTGATGTTATTCCGTGGTGGTGTCGATGCCATCATGATGCGTGCTCAATTGGCAGTACCAGATAATAAGCTTTTAGACGCACAACACTATAACGAGATCTTTACCACTCATGGTGTGGTAATGATTATGTTCATGGCGATGCCATTTATTTTTGCGTTCATGAACTATGTCGTTCCATTACAAATCGGGGCACGGGATGTTGCGTTCCCACGTCTGAATGCGATTAGCTTCTGGCTATTCTTTATGGGAGCGATGCTTTTCAATATTTCCTTCGTCATTGGTGGTTCACCTGATGCCGGCTGGACTTCTTATTTTCCGCTAGCGGGGAATGATTTCAGTGAATCAGTGGGGACGAATTATTATATGATTGCCCTGCAAATCTCAGGGATTGGCTCGTTGATGACGGGGATCAATATGATTACGACGATTCTCAAAATGAGAGCACCTGGCATGACACTCATGAAAATGCCAATGTTCACATGGGCTACATTAGTAGCAAACTTAATCGTTGTAACCGTCTTTCCAGTATTGACAGTTGCTTTAGCAATGGGAACGATGGATCGATTATTTGGTACCCATTTCTTTGCTAGTACAAATGGTGGTATGGATATGCTTTGGGCGAACCTCTTCTGGGTTTGGGGACATCCTGAGGTGTACATCTTAATCTTGCCTGCCTTTGGTATCTATAGTGAAATTATTTCTACCTTCTCGGGTAAAAATTTATACGGCTATAAATCAATGGTT
>DLCS01000134.1 GCA_002480735.1 Bacillaceae bacterium UBA7792
AGCTGCTAAAAGAATAAGCAGCTTAAGTCGGGCTTTTTGGCCATTAAGGCCATTTGAAAAAATGACACCCAGCTCCTTGAATTGTTTTCCCCCACCCAAATAAGCATAGGTGTCCTGGGCAATCCCATTGAAACAACGGGACACGAACACTACAGGAATGTCGTTTTGAATAAGTGCTTGAATTCCGGGAATCGTAGCCGGAGGCAAATTTCCTTGTCCGAGCGCTTCAATCACGATGCCATCACAAGGTAGCTCATTGATCGCATGCAGGAGAGTGGAATCCATTCCCGCATGTGCTTTAATAAGAACTACTCGTTTAGACACATCCTGTATATCATAATACTCTTTCCCTAATGGAATATGGTGAAAAATTACCCCCCTTTTAGTGACGATGCCGATCGGTCCATATTGTGGACTCTGAAAGGTAGATATATCGCTCGTATGGGTTTTGGTAACATTTTCCGCTGTATGGATCTCATCATTTAAAACAACTAAAACCCCTTTTTCCCTCGCTTCATCGCTAGCGGCTACTTTAATGGATGAAATGAGATTATACAGTCCGTCAGAACCTATTTCATTACTGGACCGCATAGCTCCCGTTACGACGATAGGAATGGAAGTTTGAACAGTTAAATCTAAGAAATAGGCTGTTTCTTCTAAAGTGTCCGTTCCATGGGAAATGACTACTCCTGATATCTGATTCACAGAGATTTTTTGTAAAATCAATTCCCTTAAATCAAGCATTTCTTTTGGTGTGATATGTGGAGAGGGCAAATTAAAAGGCTCTTCTATGATCAAATCGGCAAAATCAACTAATCCTTGCGTTTTGTCTGTGAGTGGATTTGAGCTGCTTGGTCTCACCGCACCGGTTGCTTCATCCTCACACATTGAAATTGTTCCCCCTGTATGGATGACGAGTATTTTTTTCTTCATAAAACTTTCCTCCGATTGCATTTCTGTCATTTTCAATCTCTATATTACATGATACGATTAAGATAGCTCTTTTCTCAAACTTTTTTTGATAAGTGGAGATAGCTTGTAGAAAAAAATCCTAGAGAAAGAAATGAGGACAGAGAATGCTCGGGATATTATCTGCTGGGATTGCCCCCGGATTAGCGTTATTAAGTTATTTCTATTTAAAAGATGAATACGATTCAGAGCCGATCTCAGTGGTCTTCAAAGCTTTTATCTATGGAGCACTGCTCGTTTTTCCACTCATGTTTATTCAGTATGTACTTGAAGCTGAACATGTGGTCCATTCAAACGTCATTCATGCCTTTTTTTCAATAAGTTTATTAGAAGAATTCTTTAAGTGGTTTATCATGTTTTATACGGTATACCAGCACACGGAATTCGATGAGCCCTATGACGGAATCGTCTATGGGGCAGCGGTTTCTTTAGGTTTTGCGACAGTAGAAAATATTCTGTACTTACTGTCAAATGGCCTAGGATATGCTATAGGTCGAGCATTGCTACCTGTTTCAAGCCATGCCCTATTTGGTGTGATTATGGGATATTATTTTGGAAAAGGAAAATTCAGTCTTGTTTCCAACAAGAAATGGCTCGTTTACTCGCTGTTACTCCCTTTTTTACTCCATGGAATTTATGATTATATTCTCATTTCTATTGAGAACTGGCTCGTCTTTATTTTCCCTTTTATGATTTTTCTATGGTGGCTAGCTCTGAAAAAAGTAAAGGTTGCCCGTTCTTTACATTCGGAGACCCATCTCGAAGTGAATAAAACCCTCCCGTATTAGCCTGGGAGGGTTTTTTCATTGAAATGGATTCCGTTTTTTGAATAAAAACCCTCTTACTACAAAAAATAGGCTCAAGGTGTTATGTATTTCCTCGTGAGATACATTGCGAGACTTAATATAGTTGGAGGTGCATTCGTTGAAAAAGAATATAGTCATTGCAAAGGTAATTTTCGTGATGACCATTTGTATGATCTGTATCCCCTTAAGTCAGAATGAGGGAAAAGTAAAGGCATTCTCAAGTCAAGTCATTCAGCAGGGAGCGGTTGGTGATGATGTGATTGAACTTCAGTCACGGTTAAAATTTCTCGGCTTTTACCATGGCAAGATTGATGGTGTCTTTGGCTGGGGCACCTACTGGGCATTAAGAAATTTTCAGTATGAATTTGGATTGCCCATCGATGGATTAGCAGGCAATGATACAAAAAACAAATTAGTAAAAGCGACAAAAAATTATAAAGCAAATACCTCTTCCCAGAACCAACAAGCTTCGAAACCAAGTAGCCAGTCCCAGCCAAAGAAGGCGGCCACCAACGTCCCGAGTGGATTTTCTCAAAATGATATTCGGCTAATGGCCAATGCTGTACATGGTGAATCACGTGGAGAGCCTTATATTGGGCAGGTTGCGGTGGCAGCCGTGATTCTCAACCGTGTAGAGAGTGCAAGCTTTCCAAACACTGTTTCTGGCGTGATCTTTGAACCGCGTGCCTTTACGGCAGTGGCTGATGGTCAAATTTGGTTAACACCAAATGAGCAGTCTAAGAAAGCTGTTTTGGATGCGATCAACGGATGGGATCCAACTGGAGGATCGATTTATTACTTTAACCCGGATACGGCAACGAGCGGGTGGATTTGGTCAAGGCCGCAGGTGAAGCGAATTGGGAAGCATATATTCTGTAAATAAAGAGGTGATCAATTTTGATTAGAGGGATTCTAATTGGTGTTCTAGCTCTTGGAGTTGCTGGTACTGCCTTTTGGGGATATCAGGAGCATCGGGAAAAAAATGCGATCTTAATCAATGCGGAGAATAATTATCAAAGGGCCTTCCACGATTTAACCTATCAAATCGATTTGTTAAATGACAAGATTGGCACGACCCTTGCAATGAATTCACGGAAATCGCTTTCTCCGGCACTTGCGGACGTCTGGAAATTAACCTCGGAGGCTCACAGCAATGTGGGACAGCTGCCTCTGACCTTATTACCTTTTAATAAGACAGAGGAGTTTCTATCAAAAATTGGCGACTTTAGCTACCGGACGGCTGTGCGAGATTTA
The DNA here is from genome assembly GCA_002480735.1 of Bacillaceae bacterium UBA7792. Taxonomy (GTDB): domain Bacteria; phylum Bacillota; class Bacilli; order Bacillales; family Cytobacillaceae; genus Robertmurraya; species Robertmurraya andreesenii. Next base: position 3,030 of record DLCS01000134.1, read on the forward strand.
GATAAGGAGCCATTATCGGATACAGAATATGATTCACTGAAGAAGCTCTACCAGCAATCTGGGGATATTCAACAAGAATTAAGAAAGGTTCAGCATGCGGTCTTGAACAACAATTTAAGATGGATGGATGTGGAGCTGGCATTGGCTTCTGATAAAGCTCCTCTAGACAACACCATTATTGACGGATTTAAGACCGTGGAAAAAACAGTCTCCAGCTACGGCGATACAGATTTCGGTCCAACCTTTGTAAGCATGCAAAATAAGGAAAGTAGCTATAAATATTTACAAGGAAAAGAAATTACGAAAAAAGAAGCTGCGAATATTGCCAAGAAATACTCTGGCTTTGGCAATAATGTAGATATACATGTGACTGAGAACGGAAAAGGGTCAGATGTCGGCTTTTACAGCATTTCGATTCAAGATAAAAAAACGAAGCAGGAAGCTAATATGGACCTCACAAAGAAAGGAGGCTACCCGATCTGGTTCATGCGCTCTAGAGATGTCAAAGAGCCGAAAATCAGTCTCAATGAGGCAGGAAATCAGGCTATCAAGTTCCTAAAGGATAATGGCTTCAAAAATCTTGATTTATTTGAAAGTGTTCAATATGATAACATGGGAGTTTTTACCTTTGTCACCCATGAAGACAATGTAAGAATTTATCCTGATGCGATCAATGTCAAGGTTGCTCTCGATAATGGCAATATTCTCGGGTTTTCGGCTGAGGAATATCTTCAATCCAATCATACAAGGAACATTCCGAAACCGACCAAAACGAAGGATGAGGTCCGAAAAGAAATTAATCCAAAGGTAAAAGTGATGGATGAACGCTTAAGCGTTATCGTCAATGATTTGAATCAAGAAGTACTATGCTATGAGTTTTTGGGAACCCTGGGTGATGACACGTACCGGATCTTTATCAATGCTGACACTGGGGTAGAAGAGAAGGTTGAGAAGCTGAAAAATGCTGAACCTATTTATGAGAATGTAGTTTAATATTTCATAGACATCATTCGAAGTTAAAAGAAGGGAGAAGCCTCTGTGCTTTTCCTTTTTTTGTCATTGGAACTCAAAGCAGCAAAGGTGATGAAGGAGCTCAATCTACATGTAAATGCATCATTTAAGAATACTCCTTCACCAAAAGGAATTTCTAGATGATATAACCATTGTTGCAGCCACTATTTTTAGCTAACTACAACTTTTGTCATACATCTTGCGTACTTCTTTATTCTCATGTCATAATTAAAGTTAATTGCTAGGCCAAAGAGGATATAGGGAAAGCGTGATTATGATGATGAAAATTGGAAGTCAGTTCATATTAGAAATTAAATATAGTGATAAATTCGAAAAGTTTAAATGTAAACTCGTAGAAAGAAAAGGTCAATTTATCTATATTGATTATCCGATTAATACTGAGACGAAAAAAACTGCGTTCTTTATTGATGGGACACAGTTAAAATGCTCATTTGTTGCCCAGGACGGCTCTGTCTATTTATTCGAATCAGAAGTGGTCGGAAGGGTTAGGCAAAATATTCCGATGATCATTTTATCCTATCCTGGAGACGACCAGCTTATTAAAATTCAGAGACGTCAATATGTACGTGTGGAAACAGCCGTGGATGTTGCTGTACATCCGCTAAATAAGGAGTTTGCTCCCTTTGTTACAGTCACTTCAGATATTAGTGCTGGAGGGGCAGCCATTATTGCTCCCAACAGCTTGAAGCTTCAGCCCGGAAATCAGCTTCATGTTTGGCTAGTATTGCCGATGCATTCTGGTGAATACCACTATCTTAAAATCAATGCAAAGGTGATTCGAATCATCCCTGCAGATGATTTAAGAAATAAAGTTTCTCTGCAGTTTGCTGAAGTAAACGCACATGAAAGACAGATACTCCTCAGATTCTGTTTTGATCGTCAGGTCGTCATGAGAAAAAAAGGCTTGCTTGAGCAGGAATAACTTCACTTAAACACTCCAATAATGTAAATAAATAGACATTTATTTAATGGAGGATACATGAAAACGATCGAGAGAATCATTATGAAGTTGGTGATTATCCAGTTGTTATTTTTGCTTTTGGCTCAAATGCTCTTACATAAATGGGATTTGTTCCCGGAGTTAAAAGAAATTACTCAATATGAGGGAGTAACAGAAAATAATTTTTCTGAATTACTAGAGGTTTTTAATAGTGGTGACTGAAGCAGGAAAAACTGCTTCTTTTTTATTGATCATCATATTATCAAGAGGGAATGAAAAAATAAAAATAGTGATTATTTTTCTTAATAGGAACAAGTGGACATATGATAAAATAGAGTGAAAAGAAATTGAGAAAAAACTTGGGCTAGAGAGGTATTAAGGAGGAAATATGAAGAAAATTTCAATTGCGATAGATGGGCCAGCTGCAGCGGGAAAGAGTACTGTGGCAAAGATTGTAGCCAATAAATTAAATTACATATATGTCGATACAGGTGCAATGTATCGAGGTTTAACATTTCAAGCGATCGAAAGAGGGATTGACCTTCAGAATGAAGAATTATTAGGGCAGATGCTAAAAGAAACAGAAATTCTTCTTGAACCAACTGAGGATGAACAAAGGGTACTTGTCAACGGAAGGGATGTAACATCTGAAATTCGTGGTTCCGATGTCACGAATCATGTTTCAATTGTGGCAAAGCATAAGCTGATTCGTGAAGAGATGGTGAGAAGACAACAGCGGTTTGCATTAAACGGCGGTGTAGTCATGGATGGGAGAGATATTGGGACACATGTACTTCCCCATGCAGAAGTGAAGGTTTTTCTTCTGGCAAGTGTCGAGGAGAGAGCGCAAAGAAGGCATGCTGAGAATCTTGCAAAAGGATATCCATCGGATTTGGAGATCTTAAAAGCGGAGATTGCAGCAAGGGATAAGCTGGATTCAGAAAGGGAAGTGGCCCCATTAAAAAAGGCAGATGATGCCGTGGAAATCGATACCACAGCTTTGACGATTGATGAGGTGGTTGAAAAAATCATGGCCTTAGCAATGGAAAGGACGATATAGAATGTCATTTTATTCGTTTGCGAAAGCAGTTGTATATGGCGTGTTCAAGCCCATTTATCGAATGGAGGTAATCGGGAAAGAGAACATGCCGAAAGAGGGAGGGGTCCTTCTCTGTACAAATCATATCCATAATTTTGATCCCCCTATTGTTGGAATAGTTGCTCCTAGACCCGTTCATTTTATGGCAAAGGAAGAGCTTTTTTCCGTACCTATTCTAGGCCGTTTGGTTCCACATTTGAATGCTTTTCCTGTTAAGAGAGGAATGAGCGATAGGGAAGCGCTAAGAAAAGGACTAAAGGTCTTAAAGGATGGGCATGTGTTAGGGCTTTTTCCTGAAGGCACCCGAAGCAAAACCGGAGAGCTCGGGAAAGGGTTGGCAGGTGCAGGCTTCTTTGCATTAAGAACAGATGCTGCTGTCGTCCCTTGCGCAATTATTGGTCCATACAAGGTGTTCTCAAGGCTGAAGGTGGTATTTGGACATCCTCTCGATATGAGTAGCTTACGTAACAACAAAGCATCTGCAGAAGAAACAACAGAAGTGATCATGAATGAAATTAGAAAGCTAATCGAGGCACATAAAAAATAGCCGAGGTCGTCTTTCTTGACAAAACGGTGCTTTTGTAAGAAGTTATAAGAAAAGCAAAATAATTGAAGTTAGACAACAAGGCAAAAGTCTAATTTTTTCCATTGAGAAAAAGTGATTTTTCACTACTATAAAACCTTTTAGGCAGTAGCGATTGGATTAAGGAGGATTACATATGTCTGAAGAGATGAATCAAGTTGAGGTTAAGAGCTTTGAAATTGGTGATAGTGTAACGGGTACCGTTACAAAGGTGGAAGAAAAGCAGGTTATCGTTGATATCGCAGATAGTAAGCTAGATGGGATTATCCCGATAAGTGAGCTTTCCAGCCTTCACATTGAAAAAGCAGGTGATGCTGTTGAGGAAGGTCAAAAGCTTGAATTAGAAGTATTAAAGGTAGAAGAGGATGCACTCATTCTTTCCAAAAGAAAAGTGGATGCCAAAAAAGCGTGGAGCGAGCTGCAGAAGAAATTTGAGTCAGGTGAAATCTTTGAAGCCGAAATCAAAGATGTTGTTAAAGGTGGATTGGTTGTTGATTTAGGCGTTCGTGGCTTTGTTCCGGCTTCTCTCGTTGAATCCCATTTCGTCGAGGATTTCTCTGAGTATAAAGGCAAGACGTTAACCTTCAAAATTGTCGAGCTGGATCAGGAAAAAAATCGACTGATCCTATCCCATCGAGCAGTCGTTGAGGAAGAAATGGGCAAGCAAAAGCATGCACTATTAGATTCGCTCCAGCCTGGTCAAATCCTTGAAGGAAAAGTGCAAAGATTAACGGACTTTGGTGCTTTTGTTGATATTGGTGGAATTGATGGGCTTGTTCATATTTCCCAATTATCCCATGAGCATGTTCAGAAACCATCAGATGTGGTAGAAGAAGGCCAAGAGGTGAAAGTAAAGGTACTGAATGTTGACAAGGAAAATGAAAGAATTTCCTTATCGATTAAAGAAACCTTACCTGGACCATGGGCTAGTCTTTCAGAGAAAGCTCCGAAAGGAACAGTCTTAGACGGTGTTGTGAAAAGACTCGTATCCTATGGTGCTTTTGTTGAGGTTTTCCCTGGAGTTGAGGGCTTGGTTCACATTTCCCAAATCTCACACAAACATATCGCAACCCCTCATGAGGTGTTAAAAGAAGGTCAGGAAATCAAGGTGAAGGTTCTAGATGTGAATGAGGAAGAAGGAAGACTTTCCTTAAGCATTAAGGAATTAGCGGAAAAGGAACCTGAAACGGTTGACTATGAGTTGCCAGAAGAGTCCAAAGGTTTCCAGCTTGGTGAAATGATTGGGGATCAGCTTAAGAATTTAAAGAACT
>DLCS01000204.1 GCA_002480735.1 Bacillaceae bacterium UBA7792
ATAAAGAGTTGATATAGCTCTTAATAAAAAATTAACGTTGGCATGTTTTGGTTCATACCAAAACAAAATAATTGTTGACGTATGATTTGTTTAGTTTTCAAAGAGCAAATTACCCTTAATTCATTATTCAATGGATAATATCAATATCGCATCAGCGACATTTATAATAATAACAGTTTTATAGAATACCGTCAACCCTTTTTTACTATTTTCTCTGTGAACAACAAATTATTATTATGAAACCCTAATGAGAATTAATATATTAATATAGTTAATCGCAATCATCAATACCTCCCTGACGATACTTAAGGTTCTCATTAAGCTTACTTTTTCGAACAAAAAAATGCAGGCAACCCATCGCTGCCTGCATTTTTTAACATTAAGCTCTCTTAAACGGCCACCAATTTGCTGCACCAAAATTTTTAACCATAACTGGAATAAATAATGGTAACACAACGAAAGCATAAAGGAATAACCCAACAATGACAATCGAAGCGATTTGGAGCAGGGATAGCATACCTGATGGCATCATTGCTGCAAAGGTTCCACCAAGAATTACAGCGGCAGAAATAATGACTGTGCCCATTTTTTTCATCGCCATGAACATCGCTTGAGCTATCATTAGATCCTTATATTCATTGAAACGATCCATTAGGAAAATACTATAATCTACTCCCAAGGCTACAAGGATAACAAAGGAGAAGAACGGCACGGCCCAGCTGATTCCCCCATAGCCGAGAATATTGACGAAAATCACTTCGTTAATTGCCATCGTTGTAAAATAAGTTAAAATTAATGAGCCAATAATATAGATTGGCATAATGAGAGAGCGGAACAAGAATACAAGTATAATAGAAATCCCTATAAGCATGAGCACAACCGTGCGGGAATAATCTTGAGAAGACATTGTGTCCAGGTCTGCGTTGGTACTTGTAATCCCACCAACTGCGACAACGGCATTTTCTAGCTTTGTCTCCTTTGTCGCTCTTTCAACCGCATTCTTAATGTCAGCTACTTTCGCAATCGCCTCATTCGAATATGGATTTGTTTCAAAAATCACATCAAACGTCATAACCTTCCGATCCTTAGACATGTATACGTCTAAAACTTCAGCAAAATCTTCGCTTTCTAATACTTCAGAAGGTAGATAAAAACCGCTAGTACCTTCTGCTTTAGACAGTCCAGCTAAATACTCCTGAGCAGAGCCTAAACCATCTGATACCTGATTCAAGCCGTCCGCACTTTGCTCTAATCCATCTGTTAACTGCGAGAGCTGGCCGCCAATATCACCAAAGCCGTCAAGAAGCTGCTTATGTCCTTCGTTCACACCAGTTAATCCATCTGTTAGCTTTGGCACATTGCTGACAATTTGTCCTTGACCATTGGCTAATTGATTCAGCCCTTCCTGTTGCTTCTCAATGCCCTGTATTAACTGCTCCAAGCCAGCTCCGAGTTCTTTGCCCCCCTGTTGAAGGGCAAAATCAAACCCAGCATTCGCCTTTGTCATCCCGTCATTGATTCCCGCAATCCCATTATTTAATTGCTTCAACGAATCAACTAGGCCCGGTTGCGCATTTGGAACACCATGAAGAATGCCATTGATCGTTCCTTTTAAAATTTGGTACTGCTGATCTCCTGCAAGCTCAGCATAATTTGTATCAAGGTGGTTAAACAAAGCGCCTGTTGAATCTGATAAACCAGAAATTCCCTTGCCGATCTGCTGATAGCCTACACTTAATTCAGACAACTTCTGCCCCATGAACTGATAATTACTTAATAAATCAGTTCTATATTTGGTTAAAAGCTGTTCAGCACCCGCTTTCGCCTGCTCCAATCCTTTTTTGATTTCTGTTGAGCCAGCTGAACCCTGACGAATGCCATCTTCAATTTTCGCAAGGTTTGTTTGCACTTCGGTTAAGCCCGTTTGTAGCTTACTGGTCCCTGTGATTAATTCATTAATGCCGTCAGTTGCGCTTTTTAATCCAGGTTCAGATTTCGATAATTCACTGCTTGCTTCCTGTAGTCCATCACTGATTTTCGTTAAGCCATCCTTCCCTTCACCTAAACCACTTTCAAGGGTTTCGGCCTGTTTGGCAACTAAAAAGTCTTCAATTGGCTCCCCTGTAGGTCTTGTAACTGAACGAACAGTATCAACTAAATCAACCTTATCAAGCTCTTCACTGATTTTTTCCGCTAAGGCAATATATTCGACGGAATCCATTTTTTCATCATTCTTTAAAACGACTTGCGTTGGCATCGCTTCTCCAGGACTAAAGCTATCTGCGATTGCATTAAAGGCCTTTATGGATCCAACATTTCCACTAATTTCATCTAACGAATCATAGGAAAGTTCCCCATCATAAGTGATTAAGAAAGGGACACAAATGGCTGCTACAACAAGTAGAGATACGAATGGACGACTCAAGGAGAATTTTCCAAAAAGAGTCCACAGCTTACTGTCTCCATGCTCGCCCTTGCTCTTTGATGGCCAAAATAGTTTCTGCCCTAAAACAGCCATAAAGAACGGCACAATCGTAAATAAAGCAACTAGTAAAAGCGCAACCCCAACGGCAACTGCAGCTGCAGATTGATATAAGATGAATTGTGATAAACCGATCGCAGCGAAGCCGATCATGACAGCAATTCCACTAAATAAAACGGTACGTCCTGCATTCCGATACGTTTCAACGATCGCCTCAGCCACCGTTTCTTTTTGTGTCAATTCCTCTTTAAAACGGCTTAATAGAAGGATACAATAGTCCGTACCGATCCCGAATAACACAGCCACAAGGAAAATCTGTGTATATGTAGAGATTGGGAAATCAAATTGATCGACTAAAAACGAAACAATCGATTGCGATCCTAAGTACGTAAACCCAACTGTTACCAGTGGAACGAGTGGTGCAACAAAGGAACGGAATACAAGAAGTAAGACGACGAGGATGAAAACAACAGTAATCCCCTCGGTTTTCTTAAGTCCTTCCTGAGAGCTTAACACCAAATCTTCATTAATAAGCCATTCGCTTGTATAAGCATGCTCCACCTTAACATCCTTTATCGCACCATACAGCTGGTCGCGTAGCTCTGTGCCCTCTCGACCATTCCAGTCAATCGTAATAGAGGCTAGGATGGCCTTGCCATTCTTTGAAACAAGCTGATTCTCTAGATTTTTTTCATTAAAATGGGTAAGAATTTCGGTAATTCCAAGCTCATCCTTTTTCTCCTCAAGAAGTCGAATCGCTCTCTCGGCTTCCTTAACCTCAGAAGATGTTAGCTTCTCCTTGCTATGAAAAACTAATGCGACCTGTGTATCGTCTCCCCCGCCTTCATCCTTCTGAACATCCCTCATAATCTTGCCGGCAAGAGAAGAAGAATATTCATCAGGAACGGTGATTTGCCCTTTTTCACGAACGAGATCCCCCATATTCGGTGCAAGGACAAACATTGTGGCAACAATGACAATCCATGCCAGGAGGACAACCCATTTACGTTTAATAATAAAATTCACTGTTCATTCCCCCAGTTGATATTATTTCTGTTCTTTTAGTTCAATCAACACCTTATTTAACTTCTCGAAGGAGTCGATGAATTGATTAATTTCTTGCTGATCAAACTTTGTAATGAATTGCCTGACCAAATGATGAATTCTTTCTTCCGTATTTTTAAAATATTGTGTTCCTTTTTCCGTTAGCGTCGAATAGA
>DLCS01000020.1 GCA_002480735.1 Bacillaceae bacterium UBA7792
TTCAATTAAATGATTCACAGCCAGACAGGCTCCTTCAAAATTATTGACGGAGACTGAATTTTGCTGCTCGGGATGAACGGCTCTATCAATGCATACAAAAGGAATGGATAAACCCTGCAAAAAACCCTGGGCGTCACTGCTTAACTCTGACGCCGCAAGAATAAAGCCATCAATATAGTTGCTTTTAAATTGATTCCAAAAATCAGGATTTTGCAGCTCATCTTCATTTGTATTCATGAGCAATAGCCGGTAACCGTTTGTCTTGGCAACATTCTCAATTGATTTGACTAGCTCTGGGAAAAAAGGATTCGTAATATCAGGTGTAACAAATGCAATGGTATTCGATTTTTGCGTTGCGAGACTTCGAGCCATCGCATTCGGTGTATAGTTAAATCGGTCCAATACCTGTTGGATCTTTTTCTCCGTTTCAGGACTCGTATAACTAACTTTATTGATATATCGCGAAACGGTTGCAACCGACACCCCTGATTCACGAGCAATGTCCCTAATCGTTACCTTTTTTCTATCCACGACGATTCTCCTAAGCTATGATATCATCTATTTTATCATATTTTTTGAAGCCTACTATTCATATTACGGTCTCACTTCGACTTTTTCAATGATACAGCCACCTGCTTCAGATAAAGCAAAGCCGAACATGCCATGCTCCCATGTGGAATCTGTATAAGACAGCACATTCTCTCCATTGATTCTTGCCGAAATATGAGGACCTCGTACTTCCACTTCAAGTTGATAGGTTGTTCCGATTTCCCAGTCATAATCGATCGATTTCAAACATGTCAAACCAAAATTTTGTAAATGAAGCGCCACCTTACCCTCACCAGCAAACCCTACTTGGTAATACCTCTGCGTTCCTTGGGCACGGAACAAAATAGCATGATGCGCTCCAGCTGTTGGAGTAATCGTTCCACGAATGACGGCATCCTTCATATAGTAATGTCCTGTAAATGAAGCGCAGTTCGTCTCGCTTTCTACCACCATTTTCCCGTTCTGCAAACTCCAATTCCCTCGATGGTGGGCAAAAGGAGTTACACTTAAAAATTCCACTGCTTGTTTTGCAAAATCAATATCATAGCTTTGAGCCCCATAAATATGGAATTCATCCATGAACAATTTTCCAAAGAATCGCTCTGTTAGGGAGGAAGGGCTCTCAATCGCAAATCCAACCTCCTCGACAAAGGAACCATTTGTATCCGGAATAACAAAGGAGATTTCTTGCCATTCCTTTTCCTTGAGCTTTTCTTTTTGTAGCTCCATTACTTCTTTAGTATAGGTATTTCGGACATAAGGGGTGATATAGAGCTCGGCCCCTTGAAATTTTTCAAGATATAATTTCAACGATACCGTCTGCCCACTATAGGCTTTTGGAGCAAAAGTCGGCTTATACTTTTCGTTGTTAAACTCATCCCTTCGATAAAAAGTTTGATAATAAACCGTGCTTTTCTCTCCCTCATACAATCGATCAATAAAAATTTCTAGGCTGCCCGGGGACTGATACCCAATTTTATCATTAGCCTTTAAAATCGTCTTAAAAGGGAGGCTAGTTTTGAACCCATGTGTGGCTCCAGGAAGTGAAAAATCAAAGAATACCTCTTCCTCTTTGTAACTATCCACGAGGACATCTGGTGCAAGCTTGCCAGCTAAGCGATATCCTAATAATGCGACTGATTTCACAAAGGTTGGAATATCCAAAATATTCAAGTAGCCTGACACACTAGAGGTGACAATCGTATCATTAATCGGCTTCCGATATTTTTCAGGGATGCCGTCAATCCCTACGAATGTACCAACAATTGAACCCACATTGCCTGCATTACAGTCGGTGTCCCAGCCACAGGCGGTTGCAATTTCAATCGTTCGGGCTAAGTCCCCTTTCCCATAATAAAGAGCTAATGCACACACACCAGCATTTGGAATAATATGACACACTCCAGTATATTTGTCATAGCCCCACTCATGTTCAAGATATTCACGGCATTTCCAGAAATCATCTGGATGCTGTTCATACACTTTTTGAACAGCCCGGATCACCTTTGTATAGGTGGAGTCTGCTGGAATTTCAGCAAGACCCGCATCGATCACTTCTTGGATATTTTTTGCGGTGAAGGCACTAGCGATACAAGCAGCTATGAATCTCGCACCATAAAGTCCATTTTGATCATGAGCAACACTAGCAGCAATTTCCGCATAGTCAGCCGCTTTGGTAGGATTGTCTGGAAAAAGCCAGCCCCACGTATCAATGAAGATTTGTCCGCCAATTTGCTCGGCCATGATTAAGCCATTTGTTTCTGCTGAACCAGATTGGGGAGCGGGTATTCCTCTTAATAAATTGAGGTAAGCTGTATGCTCCGTGCTGATGCCGTCACCACCCCACCAAAACATCCCTATGCCTTCTCTCGTATAGTTCAGCCACGCTCTTGCCACATCCTGCGGCTCCATTTCCCGGTTAACCGCATCATCCAACAATGCACGAATAAAAAAGACAGGTCCATTCGCATCATCGTCGGCGGAGAAAATTTTGTAATCTTTCAGGTAGCCATTAACTTCACCATATACATCTCGGATCATTTCAGGCGTCCACTCGGTTGGTTCAACGGGAGCACCTAAGCGGATACCAGCGTTCATCCCGATAAAGCCTGCATAAACCTTCTGTAAGTAAACGTTAGGTATCACTATAAAACCCTCCCATTTTAAGAAAGAATTTTCCTTACTTTTTCCATTGCCTCTAAATCTTTTTCAATAATCAATTTCGCATTTCCAGCAAAAGTGTCGGTAATTTCTTCAAAGTTTAAGTGATTAGCAGATTCAAGGAGATGAATGTCTTCCGATTTAATTACGGGAGCCCCGTACATAGCGCCAAGAATAACTCCAATCATGACACCAATGGAGTCCGTATCTCTGCCTGAATTGATTCCATCATAAATGGATGGATAGAATTCTCCATTGTTATAGACAATGAATCCTAATGCAAGGGGTAACTCTTCAATAGAACCTAATCTACTTGGAGTATAATGGTTTGAAGGAATTCCCACCTTCTCCATTTTTCGGGACACATCATCACCCATTGGTGAAAATGGCTTTATCGCCTCATGAAAGGCAGCCACCACTTCATCAATGGCTGCATTCCTTTCTCGAAGCTCCACTGCCAAAGTCGTGATCGCTTTAATCGCCTCTTTCGTCCCATCCTTAGCAAATTCGATGGCAGTATCAACAATTGCTTCCACAGTTACATTTTCTTCAAATGCCTTCGCCACACAAGCCGCTAACACCCCAGCGGCTTCTAAGCCATAGCTCGTTTGATGACCCATCGCAAAAAGAATCGCCTCATCGTAGGCAGCTTTTGGATTACCAGCATTGACCACACCAACCGGCGCAATATACATCGCAGCACCACAGTTAATCATGTTTCCGTAGCCGCCTTCTCGCGGCTCACAATTGGCCAATGTATGGCGAAGAAAAATATGCTTTTCCGGGTAAAAGAGTCTCTCAATGATTAACTCTTCCCGACCAAATTCAGGAATAAATCGTTTACGAAATGCTATTTCTTTAACAAACTCATTCGCCATGTCATAGGCATCTAAATGCCTTTTTTCGATATTGTAGACATTGCAAAGAGCTAAGGTCATCAGCGTATCGTCGGTAATAATTCCATTCCCTCGCTTTTTGCCTCTATTCACATCATACCCAAGATCTTCCTTGTACCATCTTGTTTTCAGAGATTCTACTCGACCATACTTTTCCTTTATTTCTTGATAGCTTAGTTTTTCTACAGGGGCACCAAGTGCATCACCTAGTGCCGCCCCCATCAAAACTCCCTTCACTCTCTCTTTAAAATTAACCATTCATCTAACTCCCTATTTAATGTTCTCATTGGCATATTTTGTTAGGTCCTCTCCGCCAGCTTTATACCATTTTTCTACGAATTCATCAAAGGCATCCAGAGGCAATTTACCTGTTATAATATCAGCGGAGTACTCTTTGTATAGGTTTTCCATCGCATCCCATTGTGCGACATACTCCTCAGGAATATTGAAGGAATTATCTTCAGCAAAGAAGCTACCAGCTAGTTCTTGAGATTCAACAGCAGGTGTACTTAACATTGGAGTCTTTTCACTGATTGGTGTGTCAAAATTGACTTCGCTTGGCTCCCAATAACGTGCATACCATTCAGCATAATATTTATCAGTCAGTTCAATTTTGTTGTCTACCACATTATAATGCTCGCCTTCAAATCCGAGACGGTCGAACTTCTGACCTTCTGGGCTTGCAAGATAATCTAGAATTTCAAACACAAGCTCTTTGTTTTTAGATAAGGCGGAAATAGCAAGTCCTCTGGACTCTTTTGTCACATTCGCTGCTCCAAATCCTTGGTATTCTCCTTTTGCTGGAGGAAGAATCGCCAGTTCTGCTTCCTCTCCATTTACCTCTTGTACTCTGCTATTATAGAAATCTACTACTTTCCCATTGGTACCGACAATCACACCTGTTTCTCCATTATAGAAGGCATCTTCCTTTGTATCCCATTGCTTTGTTAAATATTCTGGATCTAGAAGTCCTTCCTTATACAATTCACTATAGAATGAAAGTTTTTGTTTCTCCTGATCGGAAACCTTCTTGAATACATAGCCATCATCTGTATTTAACCATGTTTTGTTGATGCCAAATGCCATATCAAAAATGAAGTTTAATTCACTAATATCTCCTGCAACCGTTGTTGCATATTTAACCTTGCCACTTTCAACTAACTCTTTGAAAAATGCTTTGTAGTTCTCAGTCGTCGGATCAGCTAGTAAACTTTGAGAAGAACTCATTTCATTGAGCCAATCTTTTCTCACCACAGGAACCTTGTAATCAATCGGCTTCACCCAAAGCAAGTATGGATAATTCTCCAATCTTGAAACATTATGAGGATGCAGAATATTTTTCAAATGCTCTGACTTCTCAATATATGGGCGAAGATCCTCAAGCAAATCCTGGTTCGCAATTTGTCTGCTGCCACTTTCAA
>DLCS01000014.1:0-929 GCA_002480735.1 Bacillaceae bacterium UBA7792
TATTGCTCAATAAATTGAATGATCGATTCATCTCGCTTGCTTAGCTTTTTCCGACTTTCATTGACGATTAGTGTCATATGCCCAAAAATAGGTGCTTCCCAGCCTAATGCTTCATAAATCATTAATTGCTTTGGCGTATTGGAAATATGGTCATCCCCTCGTAGAACATGGGAGATTTTCATGAGATAATCATCGACCGCAACCGCAAAATTATAGGTTGGCGTACCATCCTTTTTCACGATGACAAAGTCTCCTCCCACACCATCCGACTCAAAGGAAACATGACCCTTCACCATGTCATCAAAAGCGTACACCTTGCCTTCAGGAACACGGAAGCGAATGCTTGGCTTTCTTCCCTCTTGTTCAAATTTCTCTCTTTCTTCTGCTGAAAGATGACGACATCTACCTGAATATCCAGCAATTTGCTTGGAATCGCTTTGGGCTTCTCTTTCTGCCTCTAATTCTTCCTCTGTACAGTAGCATTTATACGCTAAGCCCTTGTCTAAAAGCTCCTGATAATACTGTTCATAGATTTCATTTCGCTCTGATTGACGGTATGGGCCATAGCCCCCGTCTAGATCAATGCTTTCATCCCAATCCATTCCTAGCCACTTTAAATATTTGAGCTGGCTCTCCTCTCCGCCTTCAATATTCCTCTTCTTATCTGTATCTTCAATGCGAATGATGAATTTACCACCCTGATTTCTCGCAAATAAATAGTTAAATAATGCTGTACGCGCATTCCCAATATGTAAATGTCCTGTTGGACTTGGTGCGTAACGAACCCGAATATCACTTGACATATTGCTCCTCCTACCTCTATATCGAAATAATGATACCACGTGATTAGCTGTTTTAAAAGTAGTCCATGTGAAACTAGAATGTGACTCTTACCGCCATATACGTATACGTTCTCTACGTTACTCGTA
>DLCS01000014.1:1070-6791 GCA_002480735.1 Bacillaceae bacterium UBA7792
TTCTCTACGTTACTCGTACCGAGTAAAACTCGTTCACATATACGTATATGGCTAAAGCCAGCATCCAATATTAAACAAGGATTACTTTGCCTTTTGCAGCAAAACAACTGCTTGTGCAGCAATCCCTTCTCCTCTTCCAGTGAAACCAAGCTGCTCTGTTGTCGTTGCCTTCACATTGATTTGCTCTGGTGTGCACTCTAGTAATTCAGCAATTCTTGCCTTCATCGGCTCAATATAGGGAGCCATTTTTGGCTTCTGGGCAATGATCGTACAATCGGCATTTACGAGCTCATAGCCTTTTTCCCTAATCATTTTCCAAATATGCTCGAGCAGCTTGGCTGAATCAGCATCCTTAAATGCAGGGTCTGTATCAGGGAAATGCCTCCCGATATCTCCCTCTCCAATTGCTCCTAAGCATGCATCTGTAATCGTATGTAAAAGCACATCTGCATCAGAATGTCCTAGTAGTCCCTTTTCATATGGAATCTCAATTCCTCCAATGATTAAAGGCCTTCCTTCTGCTAATTGATGTACATCAAAGCCTTGTCCAATTCGAAACATCATGTATCACCTTTCATCTTCTTTAAGATCGCTTCAGCAAAATACAAATCTTCCTTTGTGGTCAGCTTAATATTATCATAACTTCCTTCCACAATCTTTACGGGATGTTGAATTCTTTCGACAAGACTTGCCTCATCCGTTCCTAAAAACCCCGTATCCTTGGCATGCTGATGGGCTTCTTTTAATATGGAAATACGAAAAGCTTGTGGGGTTTGAATCGCCCACAAGCTTGATCGATCTACCGTTTCAACCACTTCATCATGAAGAACTCTTTTTATCGTATCCTTTACCGGCACCGCTACGACAGCTGCTCCGTATTCATTAGCTACATGAACCGACTTATGAATGGTAGGAACATCAATAAAAGGCCTTGCTGCATCATGAACAAGAATAATTCCTTCTGAACCAGCGGCTTCCAAGCCGTGATAAACACTATCCTGCCGCTCTTTCCCGCCATAGACGATCGCTTTTATTTTTTTAATTTGATGCTCTTTTAAGAGGATGTTAAATTCCTCTTCATCTTGAGGGGATATCGCCAAAACGATCCCGTCACATTTTTCATCTCGTTCAAAGACCTGTAATGTATGAATGAAAACAGGAATGCCCTTTAATTCCAACAGCAATTTATTCTTTCCTGCACCCATTCTTTTCCCCTGTCCTGCGGCAGGAATAATGACTTCATAAGCCATAACCAAACTCCTCTTTTTACAATGCTCGTTCTAATAATTTGGGCTTGGCAAAAATCATTCGGCCCGCTGACGTTTGCAGTACACTTGTCACCAATACCTCAATATGCTTCCCAATATAATCGCGGCCGCCTTCAACAACGATCATCGTTCCGTCATCTAGATATGCAATGCCTTGGTTGTGTTCCTTCCCGTCTTTAATCACCTGTACGCTCATTTCCTCTCCAGGAAGAACAACCGGCTTCACAGCATTGGCTAAGTCATTAATATTTAATACAGAAACCTTCTGCAGCTCACAAACCTTGTTGAGGTTGAAATCATTCGTTACCACAACACCATTTGTTAGCTTTGCTAGTTTCACAAGTTTGCTATCTACCTCTTGAATCTCCTCAAAATCTCCCTCATAAATCTCCACATTGATAGAGAGTTCCTTTTGAATACGGTTCAGTATATCAAGACCCCTGCGCCCACGATTTCTTTTTAGCACATCGGAAGAATCGGCAATATGCTGCAATTCCTCGAGAACAAATTGCGGAATTACGATGGTTCCTTCTAGGAATCCCGTTTGGCAAATATCCGCAATTCTACCATCAATTATGACGCTTGTATCTAAGATTTTGAGTACATTCTTCACAGGAGTCTCTGCTTCTTCTTCACTTGTCTTTTTCTTGTTTCTTGTAAAAAGAGACATGAGTTCATGCCGCTTCTTGAGACCCACCTGAGAGCCTAAATAACCAAATAAAAGCGTTAAAAGAATGGGTGCGACCGTATTTAAAATCGGTACTTCAATCATATTTAAGGCAAAGCCAACTAGAAATGCAATCGCCAAACCAAAAAACAAACCCACACTTCCAAATAAAATATCAGCAATTGGAACCTTGATCAGTGACTCTTCAAACCATTTAACAAAGTTTGCGACGTAGTCAACCGCCCAAAAAGAAATAAGATAAAAAATAATAGCACCAAGTATGGCGGTTACATAAGGGTTATTAATGATTGTGTTATCATCAAGATTGATTAAAGATAATAGATCTCCAATTAGAAATATTCCAAGCGTACCACCCGTAATGAGAAAGCATGCTTGAATAATACGTTTGAGCATTCCTTCACCTCCTTTTATCATTATAAACAAAATCCAAAATTCAAAACGTAATATTACGACGTTTTTCAAAGATTGTTAGCTGTCTGAAATATGATTGATATATTAGAAAAATAGAGTGATTTTCCCACTCATTATTTTTCCTTTTTATAAAAAAATTATTACACTTTAAGGGTAGCATCGTGGAAAAAAAGTGTCAAATGAGTACTCTTTCACAAATAGCAACATAAATCGGTTTGCCAAAAGTTTCAATCACTCTGTGCTTAGTCTATATATGTCTATCCGCAAACAGCTGCTCCTTAATAAGCTTCAGCCCTTCCTTAATTTTCCTCGCACGTACTTCCCCAATTCCGTCAACCTCGTCCAGTTCCTCAACAGAGGCTGCGACAATATGACGGAGTTCCTTGAATTGATTGACAAGATTATCAATAATCACAGGAGGGAGCCTCGTAATTTTATTCAGAACTCGGAAGCCCCTTGGGCATTTATATTCATCAATATGAACATAGCCCTGATAGCCCATTAATTTCAAGACGGCTGAATCCTCTAGCATTTCTCCATGGGCGAGATCCTGTAGTTTTTTTAGCGTTGAAAAAGGATTGACGTCATCATGAGCGGCATAATCCTTGATAATTAAGACCGCTTCTTCTTCAATGTCAGCAAGTAGCTCATTCATCTGCAAACGAATGAGTCTCCCCTCCGTCCCTAGTTCACTCAAATAGGAAAGCAGTTCATTTTTGATTCTCAGAACCATTTCCAGACGCCGAATTACTTTTACGATATCACTATAAGTGACCATTTCCTCAAATTCTAATACCCCTAGATTCGCAATACTTTGTTCAAGGACGACCTTATATTTTTCTAATGTTTGCAGCGCTTGGTTTGCCTTTGTCAAATTTACTGCTATCTCACGGAGAGCATAGCGAAAATTACCTTGGTATAGAGTAATAACATTCCTTCTTTGGGAGATGGCGATAACCAAAGATTTCGTCTGTTTGGCGACTCTTTCCGCTGTGCGATGCCGCATCCCTGTTTCTGTAGATGAAACACTTGGGTCGGGAGCCAGCTGGGCATTGGCAATGAGAATTTTATCCCCGTTTTCATTAAGAATGATCGCCCCATCCATTTTCGCGAGTTCATAAAGATAGCTGGGAGAAAATGTGCAATTAATTTGGAAACCACCATCCACGATGTCCTTCACCTTATCATTAGATGCAAATACAATAAGTCCTCCTGTATTTGCACGGAGGACGTTGTCAATTCCTTCCCGTATCGGTGTACCTGGGGCAATCATCTGAAGTATTTCCGTAACCGTTATTTCGCCGGCCCTTTTATTTTCCAAATGGACAAACCTCCCTCATAACTTTTTTTATGCAGGAAAAGGACAAGTGTTCGATCCCCTTTATTAAAGGATATGGATATATGAGGGAAATATTCAAAAGAATAGGCTGTTTTCGCACGGATTGTAGTTCTGGAATGTCCTTAATACCGGCCATTCCGTTTCATACCAGTCGTGTGATACGCATAGATTGAGCAGCACTTTTCTCCGTAGTTTCTACAGATAGACTGCATCAAACATCGTTTGTCTAAATATTTATTGTTCAAAAGCAACAATGTTTGAGAAAAGAGCCAAAGAATAAGAGCAAAAAGGATCCCCGAAGGAATCCCATGTATTAGAAAGGTGTAGCATTAAAAACCTTATCGATGACTTCTGATAGGGTATTACACGCAATAATCTCGATGTTCTTGAAGGTATCGGGATTTCTTAATGCACGGCGGGCAATATATACCTTCCGATAGCCCATCCGTTCAATTTCTCGAATACGTGCTTCTAGCGTCGGGACTTTTTTGAGCTCCCCTGTCAACCCGATGTCCGCAATAAAGACAACATCATTCGGAATCCCTTTTCCTTTGTAGGAGGAAACAATGCTCATGAGAACAGCCAGGTTACTAGACTGCTCCTTTAATCGAATGCCTCCTGTTGTTTTGATCACGACATTTTGCGTCAGCATTTGCAAGCCCGCTCGCTGCTCAAGGATGGCTGTTAACGTGTTAATTTGGTCCTTTCGCATACACTCACCAATGCGGGAAGGATACGGGGTAAAGGTTGGGGAAACAAGGCTTTCCACCTCTACAATAATCGGCCTTGTCCCCTCTTTTATAACCGTTAACGCACTGCCACTCACAATTTCATCTCTTTGCGTAATAAAGAATTCCGATGGATTATCAATCGCCCTGAGACCATCCTCCTCCATTGAGAAAAATCCCATTTCACCCGTGCTTCCGTAGCGATTTTTGCTTGCAGAGAGCTGCTTTAATTCTTCCCCATCCTCCCCATCAAGCACAAGAACGGTATCGACTAAATGCTCAAGAGCGCGCAGGCCAGCGAGCTCATTATCCTTTGTCATCTGCCCGACCATAATGACTGCCCGGGGCCGTTCCGAGCTCTTTGCAACCTTCAAAAGGGCATTCGCACATTCCATCGTTTGCGTCGGGCTGCCAGGTCTTGATGGATATTCCTCAAGAACAAAGGTTTGAATACTATCAATGATGATCATATCAGGATCAACTACATCAATAATGCCCAGAACATTATTCATGCTTGTGTCCGAGTGAATCCAAATATTTTCATGGATGGATGGAAGGATTCGTTCCGCGCGGTTCTTGATTTGGCTTTCGCTTTCTTCCCCAGAAGCATAAAGGACCTTGTAGCCTTTTGAGGCCAGATCCTGACTCACTTGTAAAAGCAGTGTCGACTTCCCAGCTCCAGGTACTGCCGTAATAATTGAAAGCGAGTCCCTTACAATCCCCCCGCCCATGACTCGATTAAATTCAGAAATCGAGGTGATCATTCGGTCACTTTTGGAAGAGCTGGTATCTAACAACCGCTTTACAGGAATATTGCTTTTGGCTACCCGCGGTTTTATTTGCTTCGTTTCTCCACCGCTCATTTCTTCTTTAAGGGTACCCCGCTCCCCACATCCATTGCAAAATCCCTGCCATTTGGGGTGCTGGGTTTCACAGCTTGAACATATATAGACTGTTTTTACTTTTTTCAAATGCCTTCATCCTCGCCCATTAAGTCTTTTCTTAACCTTAATACAAAATGGTCAAAAAAGAAATGAGGTATTCACTCATCTTCCAGTGAATACCTCAGGTCGTATTATTTGTTTAGCTGCGGGGTGCCTGATTTAACGGTAAATTCGCCATTCTCCACATCGATTGTGACAAACTGGCCCGTTAAAACGGCTCCTTTCAGAAGCTCTTCAGAAAGGCGATCCTCAATATGCTTTTGAATCGCTCTTCTAAGCGGACGAGCACCATATTCTGGGTCGTAGCCTTCTTCAGCAATCTTTTCAATGGCCGCTTCAGTCA
>DLCS01000014.1:6932-11628 GCA_002480735.1 Bacillaceae bacterium UBA7792
AAGCTTAATATCCTGCTCATTCAAGCGCTTAATAAGCTGATCAGACATTAGATTCACAATGTTCCTTAAATGCTTTCTTTCTAATGCATGGAAAACAATGATTTCATCTATGCGGTTCAGGAATTCTGGACGGAATGCCTTCTTCAATTCTTCCATAACCTTGCCCTTCATATCCTTGTAATCCTGTTCCCCATCCTGAACATTAAAACCCACATACTTATTTCTCTTTAACGACTCTGCTCCGACGTTTGACGTCATGATGAGTACAGTGTTGCGGAAATCCACTGTTCTCCCCTTCGAATCTGTCAAACGGCCATCCTCTAGCACTTGTAAAAGTATATTAAAGACATCTGGATGTGCCTTCTCAATCTCATCTAGCAGGATGACGGAATATGGCTTTCTCCTTACCTTTTCCGTTAGCTGGCCACCCTCTTCATAACCAACATATCCCGGAGGCGAGCCCACAAGTCTTGAGGTAGAATGTTTCTCCATATACTCTGACATATCGACGCGAATCATCGCATCTTCATCCCCAAACATCGCTTCTGCTAATGCACGAGCAAGCTCTGTTTTTCCGACTCCTGTTGGTCCTAGGAAGATGAACGAACCAATCGGTCTCTTCGGATCCTTTAATCCAGCTCGGGCACGGCGTACTGCCTTGGAAATCGCATTAACTGCTTCCTCCTGTCCAATCACCCGTGAATGAAGAATTTCTTCTAAATTAAGAAGCTTTTGTGTTTCTGTTTGGGCAAGCTTTGAGACAGGAATTCCCGTCCAACTTGACACGACGCTAGCTATATCCTCAACGGTTACCTCAGAATTCTCCTTCCCTTGCTTTTCCTTCCAGGATTTCTTCGTTTCCTCAAGCTGCTCCCTGAGACGTTGCTCAGAATCTCTTAAGGAAGCCGCTTTTTCAAATTCCTGACTTTGAACCGCCGCATCCTTCTCTTTACGAACCTCCTCAAGCTTCATTTCTAGCTCTTTCAAGTTCGGTGGTGTTGTATAGGAACGAAGTCTAACCTTTGAGCCAGCTTCATCGATTAGATCAATCGCCTTATCTGGAAGAAAGCGGTCAGAGATATAACGATCGGATAGCTTAACCGCCGCATCAATGGCCTCATCCGTAATAGAAACACGGTGGTGGGCTTCATAGCGATCTCGCAAGCCTTTTAGAATTTGGACGGACTCCTCTGCTGTTGGTTCATCCACCGTAATCGGTTGGAAACGTCTTTCTAATGCTGCATCCTTTTCGATATACTTCCGATACTCATCAAGGGTTGTTGCACCGATACATTGCAGCTCACCACGAGCAAGAGAAGGCTTAAGAATATTCGATGCATCGATCGCTCCCTCTGCCCCACCTGCACCAATCAATGTATGAAGCTCATCGATAAACAGAATGATGTTGCCAGCTTGGCGGATTTCGTCCATGACCTTTTTGAGACGATCCTCAAACTCACCACGATATTTTGTGCCAGCGACGACCGTTCCCATATCCAACGTCATCACCCTTTTGTCCCGTAAAATTTCAGGGACTTCATTATGAACAATCTGCTGAGCAAGTCCTTCGGCGATGGCTGTTTTTCCGACTCCAGGCTCTCCAATTAAAACAGGATTATTTTTCGTACGGCGACTTAATACTTCAATGACTCTTTGGATTTCTTTGCTACGGCCAATGACGGGATCTAAGCTTCCTTCACGAGCAATCGCCGTTAAATCCCGGGCAAGGCTATCAAGTGTTGGCGTATTAGCACTAGCTGAGGATCCGCCTTGATGACTTCCGGACTCATTGCTTCCTAAGAGCTGGAGGACTTGTTGGCGGGCCTTGTTCAAACTAACTCCGAGATTATTTAATACTCGAGCAGCTACCCCTTCTCCCTCTCTTATTAGCCCAAGGAGGATATGCTCAGTTCCTACATAGGAATGGCCTAATTTACGAGCCTCATCCATTGATAGCTCAATTACCTTTTTTGCTCTAGGTGTATAATGAGGCGTTTGGGAAACATCTTGTCCTCGTCCAATGAGGTTCTCCACTTCCTCCTGAATTTTTTCCGCCCCTAGACCAAGTGCATATAGAGCTTTCGCTGCAATCCCTTCTCCTTCTCGTACTAAGCCAAGGAGCACATGCTCTGTTCCAATATTATTATGCCCAAGTCGATTTGCTTCATCTTGCGCTAATGCTAATACCTTTTGAGCTCTTTCTGTAAAACGTCCAAACATCATAATCTATATCCTCCTTACCGAGTTTATTTATCTAGATTTAATCTTTCTCTAATTAATGACGCCCGGCGGATATCTCTTTCATCTGCTCTAAGAGGACCGCCTGCATATTGCTGTAGAAAACCAGGCTGTGTAAGTATCATGAGTTCATTCAAAATATTTTTCGATATATTTTCGATATATCCCATATCAATGCCAAGTCTTACATCCGATAGACAGCTTGCCGCCTCTTTGCTCTCAATGATTCGACAATTTGATAGGATTCCATATGAACGAAACACTTTATCTTCTAATTGTATGTTTGAAGTTTTCGCTAATGCTTCCCTTGCTGATCTTTCCTGGGCAATAAGCTGGGACACCACGCTTTGTAAATCCTCGACAATGTCTTCCTCAGACTTTCCTAATGTAATTTGGTTTGAAATTTGAAAGATATTGCCTAACGCTTCGCTTCCTTCTCCATATATCCCCCGAACCACCAAACCAAGCTGATTGATGGCTGGAATGATCCGATTTAGCTGATGGGTCAAGACTAGGCCAGGGAGATGCATCATAACGGAGGCTCGCATACCTGTTCCCACATTGGTCGGACAGCTAGTTAAGTAACCGATGGTTTCATCGAAGGCATAATCAACCTGCTGTTCAATATGATCATCGATTTCATTCGCGACCTTTAATGCCTCTTTAATTTGGAGACCTGGAAATAGACACTGTATGCGGATATGGTCCTCCTCATTGACCATAATACTTACCTCTTCATTATCGGATAAAATACATGCACCCAATGTAGAGCCTTCTGCGAGATAAGGACTGATCAAATGCTTTTCGACTAGCACCCTTTTATGCAATGGCTGGAGCTCATCCATGATTAGCAGTTCAAGCGTCCCAACATTAGAAAAATAATGGTCTTTTACGCTCTCATAAACGGAATCTATCACCTTTTTTCCCTCTTCGCTTGAAAAAACCGTCGGAAATTTATAATCACGAAAATTCCTTGCTAAGCGAATTCTAGAGCTTAAGACGATATCTGAATCTGGACCTTCTGCACTCATCCATGAACTGACGGCTTGATTTAAGAATTTTTCCAGTGACATCTTAATTCCCTCCCTCAATACCATGATCAAGTTGCTTTTCTAGGGACCTAATTTCATCGCGAATTTCCGCTGCTTTTTCGAATTCTTCACGTGAAATGAGCTCCTTAATCATATGCTTGAGGCTATCAATTTGCTTACGAAGGTGGATTCCACCACCAATACGACTTGGTATCTTTCCATTATGGGTCCAGTTTCCACTATGCAAACGTTTTAGGATCGGTTTATTTTGTTCCTTAAAGGTTTCATAGCAGTTGGCACAGCCAAATCGCCCAATTTGAATAAATTGCTGATAGGTCATAGAACATACTTCACATTGCAGTGTTTCCTTTTGATAGATAGGAGTTTTTTGAGCAGGCTGAAAGCTATTCTGCATATTGAGTAGTCCTGCCAATAAATTATTGATGGAAAAACCCGCCCCTGTATTGAGCACGAAAGTTTCACCTTTCTCTTGTGCACATTGCTCGCACAGATGATAAACTGTTTTTTCACCGTTATTAATTTTTGTAAAATGAAGTGTAGCTGGTCTTTCATTACACTCTTGGCAAATCATAATATTCACCTCTTAGATTACGCGAGATTTATTTAGACTCATTTTCTCAAACCAATAACCACATTACGTTCGAGAGTGCCTTTATTTATATTTAAGAGTAGTGAGCATGGCTTTTAACATTCTCGCCCGAAGTTCGTCCCTATAGGGAAGGTCGATATATAATACCGAGCGATCGATGACGCTAAGCATAATTTTTGCCTCTCTTTGAGAAATGACCTCCTCCTCGACAAGTCTGAGGATTACATGTTCAGCGCTATTTTGCGAAATGCGGTTTTCGATGAGAGATAGTAGTTGATCAATAAGCTCAGCAGAGTCATAAGTTTGTACTCTCATGATTCTAATATAGCCCCCGCCACCCCTCTTGCTCTCCACGATATAGCCCTTTTCCATGGTGAAACGCGTATTTATAACATAGTTTATTTGAGAGGGTACACATTGAAATTTGTCCGCAATTTCACTTCTTTTGATTTCAACAATCTCTTTTTCACTCATTTCCAATACTTTTTTTAAGTATTGTTCAATGATATCGGAGATGTTTCTCACTTAGCCTCCTCCTATCTGACTTTGACTATATTTGACTTTCATTATACATGAAGAAACGGATCTTTTGCAATGAAGTTGATGCATCCTATCGTTGAAAAAGTTGATTTGAATTGGTATATATCATTATTATGTAGAGGGTAAATCTCTAAGATGATGACGGTCGGTACCCCTTTAATTTCTCCACTTTCTGGGGTTCTCAAACGTCTTTTAGGGTAAATGCATTAGATCAATTGGGGTATCCCTTTTTCTGATTGCAATAATATGGATCAAACAAAGAGTACCCTCTACTGGA
>DLCS01000171.1 GCA_002480735.1 Bacillaceae bacterium UBA7792
GGGAGTCCTTTTACTTTAGTACTTCCAACAACCTTTTGGCAACTTTTACAGGCGAATGAGGATTATTACCATCGCTTTCACTTAGTTATTTTTATTCGCATATTGCGAATGATTTTGTTGTATCTCGCATTAATTCTTCCTTCCTTTTACATTGGGGTTTCGACCTATCATCAAGAAATGATTCCAACCAATCTCTTGTTCAGTATAGCGGCTAGCAGGGAGGCGATTCCATTTCCAGCCTTTGTAGAGGCCATCATTATGGAGCTGGCATTTGAGGCACTTAGAGAAGCTGGATTAAGATTACCGAAAGTCATAGGGCAGGCAGTGAGTATATTAGGAGCGCTTGTTATCGGAACGGCAGCAGTTGAGGCTGGGATTGTATCAGCACCAATGGTAATCGTTGTGTCGATGACAGGTATTTCTTCATTTGCGATTCCAAAATTTAATATGGCGATTTCAATAAGACTGTTGCGATTCCCAATGATGATATTAGCTGGCACATTTGGTTTGCTAGGTATTTGTATTGGCTCTCTATTGCTTGTCACCCATTTGAGCAAGCTTCGCTCATTTGGGGTGCCATATTTCTGGCCTGTGGCCCCACTTAACTGGAAAGAGTTCAAAGATGTCTTTGTTCGTGTTCCTTGGTGGGCGATGGATCAACGTCCGACACAAACCATTATTGAAGATTTCTCCCGCCAAACAGAGAATCTTAAACCATCTGCGAACAAAAATGGGTAAAAAAGTTATTTTTCCACTGAGATTGGCTATTGCAAAGGAGCGTGTGAGGGTGAGGCATTTTAGAAGTGGCTCGATTCTACTGCTTGTTATCCTACTTCTCACGGGCTGTTGGGATCGAAAAGAGATTAACGATTTGGCCTTCATTACCGCAACTGGCATTGACAAAGAGGAAGAGAATAAGTTCCGCGTTTCCATATTGATTCCGCTTCCTAGTGCATTGAGCTCTGCTAGTGGTGGTGGGGGTGGAACGAGTGGTAATAAACCCTATTATGTAGACTCGGATACGGGAAGAAATGTGGGAGAAGCCTATGAAAGGCTTCAAGGGAGGATGTCAAGAGAACAGTTCTATGCTCACCGGAGGGTTTTTGTTATCGGGAGAGAGCTTGCAGAAGGAGGAATGAAACCGTCCCTTGATGCGATCCTTGAGACACCCGCTTCAAGACTGTCGACTCTTTTAGTGCTTGCAGAAGGGGAGGCACTCGACGTCCTTACCTCTTCCCCACATTTGGAGCAATTCCCAACTGAAGCGATAAGAGAAATGGCTTTGTCAAGCATCCATGTGGACGTAAGAAACGCACTGGATGATATTTACAAACCTGGCAAGGACCCAGTTCTTCCGATTGTGAAACCAGTTGATACAGAAAATAATGGAAAGGATAAAAGAAAAGAAATACAAATGGGTGATGTAGGGATATTTGAGGATGATCAGCTAAAATTTATTACAAAGGGGAAAGAAACCCTTGGAGTTTTCTGGCTGTTAAAAAAGATGAAAAACAAGACCTTCGTTATTCCTATTGAGGAGGACTCAGAAATCAATGTGAAGGTGCTGAACTATAAATTAAAAACGAATTACAAGATAAAAAATAATCTACCTGAATTTACTGTAAAAATAAACGTCAGTACATCATTACAACAAAACGAGCCAAAAGTGAAGCTCGAAAATCTTCAGGAATACAAAAAGGTCACAAGAAAAATGGAAAAGGAGGTTGAACAGCAGGTCAGTTCATTGTTGAATCATGCTAAAGCAGAAGGTGTGGATCCTTTTGGATTAGGATTGGAAGTTTCCCGCTATGATAATGAGTTTTGGGTGAAACATTTAGAATCGCGCTGGAGAGAGCTATTGAAGGAAATCAAAGTTTCCACCGAGGTAACGGGAGAAATCGAAAGGATTAATTTTAGATCGATTAGGGAGGATTAGAATGCTAACACTATTCATCGTCATGATCATTTTGGGAATATACCTAGTTGCCATTCAAAAGGACCTTAAAGATGCAGACAAAAAAGAAAAAAATTGGGTATATCTTTTCTCTGCCATAACGGGGGCGATGGCAATTCTCAATATTTTGCCAGTGCCGATTCATGTCCCAATTAAATGGTTTAATCATGCGGTTGGAGAAATTACGAAATTTGTGATCAAAGTATGAAACAGCATATATCCCCTTTTCAATTCTCTATGCTAGTCGGTAATTTTATTTTTTCGAGCACATTGATCACTCAGCCACAAGTACTGATTCAATTATCAAAGCAAAATATCTGGATCGTCGTATTACTGTCCTTTTGTCTAAATTTGCTCCTTATCCCCATCTTCATTGGGAATGAAAACAATCTCTCAAAGGTAGAGGGGATTTTTGATGACAAGTCGCTTTCCTGGATTCAAAAGAACTTTGCAGGAAGCTTGTTTGTATTTTTTTTCTTTGTATTCATTAGGGATTTTAACTCGATTATTTATTTTATCAGTAGTGTGCTTCTTCCGAAGACACCATTAGATATCATTTCTATCCTCATTATTCTATGTTTGATCTATATTAGTAATTCGGGAATAGAAGTTATCGCAAGAATAACAGTGGTTCATTTCTTTATCATTTTTCTAACAGTCTTAGGCCTTCCTCCTATACTGTTAAACGAAATCCAGCTAGGAAATCTCTTACCTGTTGGAGGAGTTGGCTCAGTCAGGGAAATAGGGAAATCAATGTATTTAATGGGGGCCAGTATTGGTGAAATGATCGTTATGTTCTTCCTATTAAATTACGTCAAGCCGTTTAAGAAGATCAAGAAAGCGACCATCAAAGGAATCAGTATGTTTTTTGCCATCTTCTTCATTTCTTCCTTATTAGATATCACCGTTCTTGGAGTTGGGGTAGCGAAGGAGTCAACCTATCCGAATTTTCTTGTCGTTCAACAAATTCATCTAACGGATTTTTTGGACCGCCTTGATTTAGTGATCGTATTATTATGGCTGCCAACCGTTTTTTGCAAGCTAGCACTTGTACTCTATGCGATTCAAAAATGTTCGAATACGATCATTGGCAGGGAGCTGAAATTTACGCTTCTTCCATTGGGCCTCTTACTTGCTTTATGCATGCATTTATTTAAGGATAATATTGAAGGTCTTGAATTTGCCTTTATTACCTGGCCGACTCTTGGTCTTTTGTTAGAGGTGATTATTTTCGCGCAATTTCTATGGATTAAGCGAAAACAGACTGGGTCTGGGAAAGGATCAAAAGATCGAAAAAATGTCAAAGCTTAAAACAAAAACTCCTTCCACCATACGGGCTGGGAGGAGTTTGTTTTTAAGGACCTTTCATAAAGATAAGAAAAGTTGTTAAAAATGTCACATTTTTAAACAATCTCCTATATATAACAATCTAGGAATCTTGTAGAATGTATCTGATAATGTAGAAAGAGTTATTTTTTTGTCGAACACATAGGTATTTATACCTATGGTAATAAAGGTTGGAGCAACAGAGTGAGGTACGAAAATGAACATATTCTTAAAGAATGACTTCACCCCTACTTTAGATTCTCTTCACAATCTATTGGACAAAACAACTGATAAAGAAGTCTTTTTGGAATTAGAAAAAAACATTAAACAGCTATCGAAGTTTGAGCAGCATTACTCGATGCTAAGTAAAGCAATTGATGCCTCTATCATCATTGGCATTACGGATCAGCGTGGCTGCATTGTGTATGTAAATGAGAAATTTTGTGAAATTTCGAAGTATAGCCGTAGTGAATTATTGGGACAAAATCATCGAATTGTGAATTCTGGATATCATGAGAAGGATTTTTTCAAGGAAATGTGGAGAACGATTG
>DLCS01000255.1:0-1913 GCA_002480735.1 Bacillaceae bacterium UBA7792
CTGGTCCAAAAAGTAATATGGCCACCCAAGCAAAGCAGCCCCATTTCGACTTAGTTTTTATGTTCTTAATCTTGTTTTCTAAATCCTTATCCATTGCTAACTTCCTCTATAATAAGGTGCCTCAATTACTCCATGCTTTTCCTTACCCGCTCAGGAATCATGACAACCTCTGTTTGCAAATCAACCGGCCTGAATGTCTCATCAATACATTCATTCCAAAATTCTAAATGCTTCTTATCAATCCAATGCTCTGATTGCTCGACCTCTTGTCCACCTATCCCTTGAACTGAATACCAATATAGATATTCCTCTCCATTTAAATGTTCTCTAAAAATGGTTTCCACATACATTTTCTCACCTTCTAGGGTAACGAGGACATCCTCCATATGTTCATTCAAGAACCTCATCCATTCATCAACCCTTGCTGCTTTTCCTTTTTTAACCTTAAATCTCGTAATCTCTACGTTCATTATTACCCTCTTTTCATTTGCTTCGTTCACTTTATAATCCTTTTCATTGTAACATGAATGGTCTGTGGGCTTACCCCTAAACCTTGAGATTCTTGCTAAGGATCATTTTTTCGGGGGCAAGTAAAAAGACCAAATCATCGAGGATTTGATCTTTCTTAGGGAGCACATCATTCATTCTAGTGCCCAGCAGCCATGGCTTGTGCTTTCGTAGCCTGGACTGTTCCATATGGATGCTGTGGTGGAGCATAAATGGAGTAGAGCTTTAGTGGGGAGCTACCTGTATTCCTTAAATTATGCCATGTTCCAGCTGGGACCATAATGGCGGAATCATCGGATACTCTTCTAACAAAGTTTAGATTGTCCCTGCTCCTCCCCATATGAACAACCCCTCGACCCTTTTCAATACGGAGGAATTGATCTAGATGTGGATGAATTTCTAAGCCAATATCCTCCCCAGGTTTCAGGCTCATTAATGTCACCTGCAAATGATGTCCAGTCCATAAAGCCATTCGATAATTGTTGTTTTGCTTGGAGGCCGTATTAATATTTACTACAAATGGATTTGGACCATTATCCTTTAGCTTTAGGTAATTGCTCTGATTCGTGGTCGGTAGAATATTAATTCGGTTTGCATCGTCAAACCAATACATAGGTTGTCTCACATACATTGGATGATATTGATAATGGTATGGAAATGAACGATAAGGATCGTACATATTATTCAACCCCTTCACATATTTACAAAATCATCCTATGCGACATATGAGGGGAGTGTACTTCTTAATGACTTTTTTATTCCCATGAATCACGATTCTAATGAAGACAATTTTATAATACGCCTGATTGGCTACCCATTGAACAAAATTCTCTTTTATCCAGTAGACCAAAGCCCTTGTTTTAGCCCCCCTAGGATACTACATCGAAAGTGTAAGGACCATCCAAATCAGGATGATTGATTAGACGAATGATTTTCGGCTCACATTCGATTACAATATAGTTCGGATCATTCGGTCCCTCCAAATATTTGAGAAAATTATCATGCCATAGACGGTCCTTTAATTCCTTTTCATCGTGGATAGTGGCCGTTGCGCTGATATCCAAATAAGGTTTGCCAAATCCTCCACCTTCAAACCCAAGCAAAATATGAACCTTCTTATTGTGCTCAATGTCTCGCACCTTGTTGGTCTGCTTACTGGATATGCAATACAGCTTGAGTCCATCATGGCGGAAGATCATATACCGTGAAAAAGGTTGATCTTCTCTTAGCGTGCTTAGCGTCCCAATTCGGCTTTCACTTATTATTCTAGAAATTTCATTTAAAAGTTTCTCTTTTTCCATAATGTCACCACTTTCGTCAAAACTAACTTTTCCTTACTAACTATACACTTCTATTCTTTGATTCTCTGTGACAAAGCTCAAAAAAAATGCTGTTTTCGCACGGAT
>DLCS01000255.1:2055-8772 GCA_002480735.1 Bacillaceae bacterium UBA7792
GCCATTCCGTTTCATACTAGACGTGCAATACGCATAGATGAGCAGCACTTTTCTCCGTAGTTTCTACAGATAGACTACATCAAACTTGTTCAAAAGCAACAATGTTTGAGAAAAGAGCCAAACTAAAAAAGCACAGTCCTTTTTAAGGAACCATGCCTAATCACTTAGTTATCCACTTTCTCTGTTCTTATTGTGAGCCCTTTTCTCAGGGTGTTACCAATGGTACAAGCTCTTTCAGCTGAAACGATAAGCTTGTTCTTGTAAGAATCCTCAAGATGAGGAGGAAGAGTGATTTTCATGATGCATTCCTCAAACCGTGATGGACTATCACCTGCTTTGATTGCATTGACCTCAACGGAAAAATCGCCCTCTTGATACTCAATTCCGTCACGCTCGAACATTCGTTGAATAACGATGGTCGTGCAAAGCGCCAACGAAGCTTCAAGCATTTCCTTTGGATTCAGTCCTTCTAGGTTCGCAGAGAAACTTCCTTCTACCTGGAAACCTGCTTCATTATAAACTCCGAATTGACCATCCTTTTTCTTAATGATTGCCATTCTATTCTCCTCCTTATGTTTCCCGTCTACCGCAACGAATCAATACAAATGGCAAGCAACAAAATGCTTCGACTCCATTTCTTTTTTGACGGGAACTTCTTTTTTACAAATATCCATCGCAAAAGGACATCGAGTGTGAAACATGCATCCAGATGGTGGATTCAATGGAGATGGAATTTCTCCTTTTAACACAATGCGTTCCTTTTTATGCTCCCTGTTGGCACCAGGCACTGCCGAAAACAAAGCCTTCGTATAAGGGTGAAGCGGGGAAGCAAACAAGCTATCTGTCGGAGCCTCCTCCACAATTTTCCCTAAATACATAACCCCAATTCGGTCGGAAATATGCCTTACCACACTGATATCATGGGTAATAAAAAGATATGTCAGCTTCAGATCGTCCTGCAGCTTTTTTAGTAGATTAATAACCTGGGATTGAATCGAAACATCAAGAGCCGAAACTGGTTCATCATAAATAACGACCTTTGGATTCATGACAAGAGCTCTAGCAAGACCAAGACGCTGTCTTTGTCCACCAGAAAACTCGTGTGGATAGCGATAATAATGCTCTACACCCAGGCCAACTTTATTCAAGATATCAAAAACCCTTTCTCTCCGCTCCTCCTTTGAACCAAGGGAGTGAATCACTAAAGGCTCCTCTAACGTTTGCCCAATCCGCTTACGAGGATTCAACGATGAGTATGGATCCTGAAACACCATTTGCAAATCCTTGCGCAGACTGCGAAGCTCTTTTTTCGAGGCTTGAAAAATATCTTGTTTCTTATAGATTGTCTTTCCTCCAGTCGGTTCAGTCAAACGAAGTAGAGTTCTTCCTGTGGTACTCTTCCCACAGCCCGATTCTCCAACAAGGCCATAGGTCTCCCCTTCAAACAACTGAAAGGAGACATCATTGACCGCTTTGACTTGCCCCTTAACTCCTCCTATACGTCCAAGCTGACCAGTGACAGGAAAGAACTTCTGTAAATTTTGAACATCAAGAAGCGGTTCATTTGCTAGCTCGGTCATATGCACCCTCCTTGTTAATTTTTTCATAATGCCAGCATCTGACCCTATGATTTCCTTCATGTACCCATAGTTCTGGGGCACTGTCTCGACATTGCTCATCGGCAAAGGGGCAACGTGAAACAAAACGGCAGCCCTTCGGAACATTGTCAAGGGAAGGTACCGTCCCTTTTATGACATGAAGTTCCTTCGAGCGGTCCCCATCCAATTGAGGAATCGATTGCATTAATCCTCTTGTATATGGGTGGAGCGGACGAGTGAACAACTGATCCGTATCCATTTCCTCTACTATTTGACCGAGATACATGACCATCACTCGTGTACAAACCTCTGCAACAACCCCCAAATCATGTGTGATAAAAATGACGCCCATCCCGAGCTTTTTATTCAACTCCACCATTAAATCTAGGATTTGCGCTTGAATTGTAACGTCTAAGGCTGTCGTCGGCTCATCAGCAATAAGCAGCTTAGGCTCACATGATAAAGCCATCGCAATCATGGCCCGCTGCTGCATCCCTCCTGATAATTGATGAGGATACTCATTCACTCTTTTCTCAGGCGCTGGAATACCCACTAATCTTAACATTTCAACTGCTTTGTCAAAGGTTTCCTTTTTCGAAACCTTTTGGTGCAGCCGGATGGATTCTCTAATTTGATCCCCAATGGTATAAACAGGATTCAATGAGCTTAGTGGATCTTGGAAAATCATCGAAATGTCATTCCCACGGATCTTCTGCATTTTCCCATTGGAAAATGCCAAAAGATTTTCTCCGTTGAAATTAATTTCGCCTTCGTATTCAGCCGTGTACTTCTCATCAAAAAGGCGCATAATCGACTGAGACATCACACTTTTCCCACAGCCGGATTCACCAACGACTCCGACAATCTCTCCTTCATGAACGTGGAAGCTAACCCCATCCACTGCCGTTACCTGACCTCGATCTGTATAAAAATGCGTTCTTAAATTTTTCACTTCTAAAAGAGGCTGACCCGTCATGAATATTAACCTCCTACTCTCTTACTCTTCCGTCTTTTGACTTTCCTTGTTGTATGTGGGTCAAAATAGTCTCGAAGACCATCCCCCAATAGATTCAATCCTAATACGGAAATAATAATGAACAAGCCCGGATAAACAACCATCCACCATGCCTTAAAGATGACTAATTTCCCCGCCTGTAGGATATTTCCCCAGCTTGGATCTGGAGCAGGAATCCCTGCCCCAAGAAAGCTCAGAGCCGCCTCGGAAATAATCGTCTCCGCAAACACAAAGGTTGCCTGCACAATAAGTGGAGAAATGGTGTTTGGTGCAATATGCCCCCAAATAATGCGAAATGAGCCAGCCCCTTGGGCATGCATCGCTTCTATATAGGTCTGCTCCCGAATAACAAGAGCGGAGGAGCGAACGACCCGTGCAATATTTGGTGTAAAAACAATCGAAAGGGCAATGATGACATTTGTTGCTGATGGACCAAGCGCCGCCATCAGCGCGATAGCAAGAAGAATCCCAGGAATCGCCATCAAACCATCACAAATTCGCATCAAGATATGATCAAGGGTTCGGTAATAGCTCGCATAAAGTCCGATTATCATCCCAAGTAATGATGATATGATGGTAACTGCTACACCGATTCCAATCGATACACGAGTACCATAGACAATTCGGGTTAAAAGATCGCGACCATATTCATCCGTACCTAATAGATGTAAGGAGCTAGGTGCTTTTAATCTTTCAGTAACTTTCATTTCATAGGGATCAAAAGACATTAGGCTAGGACCAAAGAGAGCAACTATCAATAAAAAGAGGAAGATAATACTTCCGAGCATCATAAATTTATTGGATCGAATTTTTCTCATGATCAATTGACGCTGTTGTTTCTTAAGATTCGCCTTTATCGTGAGATATTCATCCGTTCTTTTCAATTCTTCCATCATCCAGCCCCTCCCTACTTCCGTTCTAGCCTTACTCTTGGATCAATGACACCATATAGTAAATCAACGATTAAATTAATAAGCACATATACCAATGTAACAAAGAGGACAACTCCCTGTATCACGGCAAAATCTCTTCGTTCAATGGAATTGATAATGAGCTGGCCAATTCCAGGTAGATTGAAGATTGTTTCAACCACAACTGCACCTGTAACAAGCGTTCCAAAGGATTGACCAATCACCGTAAGAATGGGAAGAAAGGCATTTCTTAGGGCGTGCTTAATCACAACTTTATATTCTTTGACACCCTTTGATCTTGCCGTTTTGATAAAATTCGTATTCAATACCTCTAGCATCGATGAGCGTGTCATTCTTGCCACTAGTGCCGCCTGTATGGCTCCGAGTGAAATGGCCGGCAAAATTAAATATTTAATATGCTCCCATAACCCCTCCTGAATGGGCTCATAACCTGCAACTGGCAGCCATTGCAGATGCACACCGACAAGGAGCATGAGCAATAGCCCAAGTAAAAAGCTTGGAACTGCCATTCCCAATAAAGATATAACCATAAGCGATTGATCGATCGCCGAGCCACGACGATAAGCCGCAATAATTCCTACTGGTATCGCTAGTATCAGTGCAACAATTTCTCCTAGGATGGCCAATGAAAGCGTCGGCTCCAAATGCTTCATAATGGCTTCTGTAACCGGCTCCTTCATGAAGTAGGAGTTCCCTAAATCCCCATGAATGACGTCTGTTACCCAATTAAAGTATTGTTCATAAATCGGGAGGTTAAGTCCCATCTCTTCACGCAATTCCTGGACCTGGTCCTCAGTGGCTTCTAAGCCAAGAATGACTGCTGCCGGTTCACCAGGAGTGATATGCACAATTAAAAAAATCGCTACTGAAACGACAAATAAAACAGGGATCAGCGAAAGTACACGTTTCAATATATATCCAATCAAAAGAAGTCCCTCCTTTTCTGAGCATGATCGGCTTTATACATTAGAACAAGAACAACCGAAAAGTAACGCTGTCTTGACAGATTGAATCCTCCATCACAATACATGAGATGGAGGATTCGCAAAATAGATATCTTTTTACACGAATGTCTTTATTTAACAACCTTTGTATTCCAAATAATTGGTGCTTCAAACACTTCAAAGCCTTCAAGCTTGTCAGTTGTCGCAAGGATGCTCTTATATTGACCAATGACTGTAGATGACAAGTACTCATAGAGGAAGCCTTGAAGTTCATCCCATTTTGCTTTCGCTGCTTCAGGAGTTTCCGCTTCTCTAATTTCTGCTATTAATGCTTTAATTTGTGGGTTATCATTACCTGCCCAATCTGGTGTTAATGCTAAAAGCTGTGGTGGAATCAACTGATAACCATTGCTCGTAATAAAAATATCCCATGATGAGCGGTCATTTTTCTTCTCTAAGAATGTTGGGAAGTCGTAATTGGCAACCTTGACATTCATTCCTAATTGTCTTAATTGTTCTTGAACAACGATCGTTGCAGTATACATTTCACCATAATCCTGAGTGGTTAATAAAGTAATTTCTTCTCCATTATAGCCAGCTTCTTTTAACAGCTTCTTCGCTTTCTCCAAATCACCTTGATTATATACTTTCTTGCCAGCGTCACTTGCCCATTGAGGCTGATTTGGATTCATGTAGCTTGGATTTAACTCATAAAGGTCCTCATTCACAAAGCTTGCTAGCAGAATCTCGTCCATATTTAAGGCTGTGTTCACGGCCTGACGTAATTTCACATCGGCAAGTGGTCCCTCATTCACATTGAAGAACATGGTAAGTGTTCCACCCTCAAAGGTATGAACTTTTACGTGATCCATGGTGCTTAACTGCTCATAGCTTTCAGTTGGGATGTTATCGGCAATATCATATTCACCAGTTTGTATCCCCGCGATTCTTGTTGAGTGGTCCGTCACAAAATGATAGTAAACATCGTTCACAAGGGCTTCTTTCTTTCCTGCAAAACCGCTTGGCTTTTCACCGACGGCTTGATAGTCGTCATTCTTAACTAAATGAATAAATTGATCCTGCTTCCACTCTTTGAATTTGAAAGGACCAGTACCAATATATTCTGTAACTCCTTCTGCAGGAGCTGATTCAATAATTTCCTTTGGCATAATAGCTGGGAAATTTGATTGGGATGCCATAGCAATCAGTACATCTGATGATGGCTTTTCTAAGTGAAGAACCGTTGTATATGGGTCCTGGGTTTCAAATTTCGCTCCTCCCAAAAGTGATTTCGCACGGGAGGATTTTTCCAACCAACGATTCATCGATGCTACAACATCATCAGAAGCCATTTCCTTGCCGTTATGAAATTTGACACCCTCTCTTAAATGGAAGGTATAAGTCTTGCCATCATCACTCACATCTACAGATTTCGCAAGCATTGGTGTAGGTTCATATTTTTCGTTTAACGTGTATAGTGTTTCGTAGATATTTCCGGCTATATCCAATGCCACCTGAGAAACCGTCATCACTGAATCGAGCGTTGGCGGCTGTGCGGTAACAGCAATGTTCATTTCATCGTCATAGCTCTTGTTGCTTTTAGTTGCTTCATTAGAATCCTTGGATTCCTTGTCATTATTGCTGCAGCCCACAGCTGCAAATAGAATCATTCCTAGAGCTATAAGCAACCCTAAATATTTGCGTTTCAATCCTATTTCCCCCTCATTAAATATTATTCTTACAATTCATACCAAATTAATTGGTTTTATAGGATATGTGAATCATAGCTTATTTACGTATTTGTTGTCAATGAGTTTTATACTTGTATTCTTAGGGTAATAAAAAAAACAGCTAAATAAGCTGTTTAACATTAAGAATAGAGTATCTTTTCTAATAATATGCATTACCAAAACATTGGATATCCCCACCCAAATGGGTATCCGTAGCCAAACCCACCATAGGCCCATGGAGCAAGCAAGGCACTACCGGCTAAGCCACCCAACACGCCTCCTAAGAATGGAGCACCGAAGAAGGGTCGACCAAATCCAAAGCCAAATGGCCTGCCAAAACCAAATGGTCGACCAAATCCAAACGGTCTGCCAATAATTCGACTGTCCTCATCCATCCCCACTGGAACTTGTGGGTAATAAAGCATTTCTGTATTCATTCTATCCCTCCTCTTTCTCAAGAGCAGTATATTCGTTTATGCTTTTAATTCTTGGGCAAAT
>DLCS01000290.1:0-3240 GCA_002480735.1 Bacillaceae bacterium UBA7792
AAGCCAGCAACCGTAAACCAATCGATTTTCGGTTTATGAAGCCTGTTCATTTTCTGACCTAATAGGGTTGAATCCCCCATTTGCTTGATCGCTATTGCTTCTGCTTCGTCCTCGGCTTTTCCTTTTTTTATCGCATCTGCCTTTGCTGCTTGCAAATGATTTTCTAATTCCAGCTTCACAAAACCTCTCGCTTCCTTGGAGCGGATATGCGAGAGCACTTCCTTTATATAGGCTTGAATAGGCATCTATACCCCTCCTTCTGCCAATTTCTTTAGAAGGGAAGTTCCAGTCATCTGTTCTTCCTCCAAAACAAGTCGCTTTTTCCCTTTGGTTGAAATTTGATAGTATTTTTCTCCATTCTCCCATGTCGATGTAAGGTAGCCTGCCCCCTCAAGCTCATGCAGAAGGACATACAACATCCCTTCATTTTCGGCAAAATTCTTAACTCCTCTAGCGATGAGTGCTTGGCTCACTTCATATCCGGTCTTACTCGTTTGCAATAGCTGGAGAACATCCAGTTCAGGATTCTTTTTCTCATTAAGTTTGGCAAGAATATTTGAACGATGTTTTTCTGAGAAAACCACATCCTTAAAAACGGTTTGATTCATCGTATTTTTAAGCTTTTTTAATTGCTCTTCCATTAAATCCGCCCCCTAAGCTTCGTCTGTAGGATTTCCTTCGCCCGTTTTAGCCTCGTTTTAAGCGTATTTTGATTGACTCCTGTGATGCCTTCCATTTCTTTAATCGTGAGCTCGGCAAAATAATGAAGATAGATCACCTCACGATATTTCATCGGCAAATTCATCACCTCTTTAGCAAGAAGATCCTCTTCATCCCGCTGAATGACTTCCGCTTCAACGGTCTCTCTCTTTGTGACCGATTCCTTCGCTAATGTTTCTGAGATCACGATTTTTCGGTAATTCCAGCTTCGTAGATAATCCTTGCAATGATTAATGGCGATTCGCCATATCCACGTTTTGAGAGATGACCTCTGCTGATATGTATCGATTCGCTCATATATCTTCAAAAATATTTCCTGTGTTAATTCCTCCGCAACTGCATGATTTTTAACATAGGAATAGACAAGCTGCAAAATATCTTGCCCGTAGCGATCCATTAATTCTATTAACAACTCTTCTCTGTCTATTGCTTGGCTTCCTTCTATAAGAAATTCATTCACACCAAATTGCCCCCTATTTGTTGCTTCTGTCTATTCGACGAATCTCGTTCATGAATGGTTTGATCTACATTATACATTTTTTACTGTTAAATTATGTTTTCATTAAAACTTCTATTTTTTCCTCTAGTATTAATGATTTATTACTATTACAACGATGTTAATAGATATTGAAATTTTCCTATATAACAGTTTGTGATTCTCTAGAAAAAGTTATAGTACAGTTTTATTAAGAACGGAAAATAACCCATCCCGAAATACCTAATTTAATTAGAGTTCATAATAATTTCACAAAAAATATTATAACATGTGATTTTTTTCACATGAAATCTGTTATACTCAAATTATAGTATTAGTGTACTAACTGTTGTATAGACAAAAATAATAATAAGAGGTGTTCTATCATGGAACAATGGAAAGGTTTTTCATCAGGTGTTTGGCAAAAAGAAGTGAATGTTCGTGACTTTATTTTAAGAAACTATTCTCTTTATGAAGGAAACGATACCTTTCTAGAAGGTCCTACTGAAGCAACAACTAAGCTTTGGGAGCAAGTGATGGATTTATCAAAGCAGGAGCGTGAAAATGGTGGCGTTCTTGATATGGATACTGAAATTGTTTCAACCATTACTTCACATGGTCCTGGTTACCTAGATAAAGACTTGGAAAAAGTCGTTGGTTTCCAAACTGACAAACCATTCAAACGCTCTTTGCAAATTTTTGGTGGCGTCAGAATGGCGAAACAATCTCTAGCTGAATATGGATTCGAATTAAATAAAGAGGTTGAAAAAACGTTTACTGAATATCGCAAAACTCATAACCAAGGAGTTTTTGATGCTTATACAGAAGAAATGAGAAAAGCTCGTCACGTAGGAATCATCACTGGACTTCCAGATGCTTATGGACGCGGCCGCATTATCGGTGACTACCGTCGCGTGGCGCTTTACGGTGTCGACTTCCTCATGCAGGAAAAGCAAAAGGATTTTGCAGCTACGTCTTCTATTATGACCGAAGATGTGATCAGATTAAGAGAGGAAATGAGCGAGCAGTACCGTGCTCTAAAAGAGCTAAAAGAAATGGCATTAAGCTATGGCTTTGATATTTCTAAGCCTGCTAATAATACCCTTGAAGCATTCCAATGGCTCTATTTCGCCTATCTAGCTGCCGTTAAACAACAAAATGGTGCGGCAATGAGCTTAGGTCGAATCTCTACCTTCCTTGATATTTATATTGAAAGAGACCTACAAAATGGAGTATTAACAGAGAAGGAAGTTCAAGAAATTGTCGACCATTTCGTAATGAAGCTTCGCCTTGTGAAATTCGCTCGCACAAATGAATATAACGAGCTATACAGTGGAGACCCTACATGGGTAACTGAGTCCATCGGTGGGATAGCAAATGATGGTCGTCCGCTAGTGACTAAGAACTCATTCCGATTCTTACACACATTGAGAAATCTTGGTCCAGCTCCAGAACCAAACTTAACGGTTCTTTGGTCAACTCGCCTTCCAGAGAACTTTAAGAAATTCTGTGCGAAGATTTCCATCGATACAAGTGCGATTCAATACGAAAATGATGATATCATGCGCCCTGAGTACGGCGATGATTACGGAATTGCTTGCTGTGTATCCGCTATGGAAATCGGAAAGCAAATGCAATTCTTCGGTGCACGTGCGAACCTTGCGAAGGCACTTCTATATGCCATTAACGGCAATGTGGATGAAAAACACAAAGTTCAGGTCGGACCAGCTTATGCCCCTATTACTTCTGATGTCCTTAACTACGATGAAGTGATGGAGAAATTTGATAAGACAATGGAATGGCTTGCAGGCCTTTACATTAACACTTTGAATATCATCCATTATATGCATGACAAATATAGCTATGAGAGCATCGAAATGGCACTACATGATACGAAAATTCTTCGTACGATGGCAACAGGAATTGCAGGACTAAGTGTAGTTGCCGACTCCTTAAGTGCGATTAAATATGCAAAAGTCAAACCAATTCGCGATGAAAATGGCTTAGCGGTTGATTTTGAGGTAGAAGGTGACTTCCCTAAATAC
>DLCS01000290.1:3328-3858 GCA_002480735.1 Bacillaceae bacterium UBA7792
GGTGACTTCCCTAAATACGGGAACAATGACGACCGTGTGGACAGTATTGCCGTTGAGCTTGTGGAGAGCTTCATGAAAAAGCTTCGCAAGCACCCAACCTATCGTAACTCTGTTCATACAATGTCCATCCTAACCATCACTTCAAATGTCGTGTATGGTAAGAAAACAGGAAATACTCCTGATGGCCGCCGTGCTGGCGAACCATTTGCACCAGGAGCAAACCCAATGCACGGCCGTGATACAAAGGGTACACTTGCTTCCCTAACATCTGTAGCCAAATTACCTTATGCCTACGCAATGGATGGTATTTCAAACACCTTCTCCATCGTACCAAAGGCATTAGGTAAAGAAGATGAGGTTCGTGTTCAAAACTTAGTCAGCATTTTGGATGGCTATGCTGTGAAACAAGGACATCACTTAAATGTTAACGTGTTGAACAAGGAAACATTATTAGACGCTATGGAGCATCCAGAGGAATATCCACAATTAACGATTCGTGTCTCTGGATACGCAGTTAACTTCATCAAGCT
>DLCS01000193.1 GCA_002480735.1 Bacillaceae bacterium UBA7792
ACGTAGATCACAACAAAATATAACAGTGCCTTGATAAAAGCCTCGCTGATAAGAGTTAAAGGTGGGAGAACGATGAGTCGGTTGTTTATGTTTGAGAAGCCCTTGGGGATGAGAGATACGCTACCTGAGCTATACGAAACAAAGAATCAGGTCCGAAGTGCCATAGGGGATGAAATGAGGCGATGGGGTTATCAATTTATGGAAACTCCTGCTCTAGAATACTATGAAACCGTAGGAACGGCTTCAGCTATATTGGATCAACAGCTTTTTAAATTGCTCGACAGCCAGGGACATACGCTCGTCCTTCGTCCAGATATGACGGCTCCGATTGCCCGGGTCGCCGCTTCAAAGCTGTTAAAGGAAGACCAGCCCTTAAGGCTCGCTTATTCGGCAAGTGTTTTTCGAGCGCAGCAACGTGAGGGCGGCAGACCAGCCGAATTTGAGCAAATTGGAATTGAATCGATTGGGGATGACACCATCAGTGCGGATGGCGAAATTATTGCCCTCTTGGTTTCTTCCTTAAGAGAAGCAGGGCTCGACCGTTTTCAAATATCGGTTGGGCATATCGGATTCGTTCAAGAACTGTTTCAGCAAATATTGGGGACAGAGGAACGAGCCCATTCATTGACGAGATTTTTATATGAAAAAAATTATGTTGGCTACCGTGAGCACGTCAAGAGCTTAAATTTATCCTCTATTGATCGCCAGCGGCTACTTGATTTTTTAAAGCTTCGGGGTGGTGTTGAGGTAATCGATTGGGCCCTTGCTTTAATCGAGAATGAAAAGGGGAAAGCAGCGATCCAGGAGCTAAAGCAGCTTTGGGAGATTGTCGTTGACTACGGTGAAGTGGAGAAGCTGAGATTCGATTTGACGCTCGTCAGTCATATGAGCTACTACACGGGGATTCTTTTTGAAGTGTATGCCGACCAAGTTGGGTTTCCGATTGGAAGCGGAGGAAGGTATAATCTTCTCCTTGAGAAATTCGGGAAATCCTCAGGTGCAACAGGCTTTGCGCTTCGTCTAGACCGGCTCCTAGAAGCATTGGGTGAGCTGAAAAAGGAGGAGCTGGCACATTGCATATTGTTCAGTGAGGAGCGACGGCAGGAGGCCTTTCAGCTTGCGAAGGACAAAAGGAGAGCCGGAGTGAAAACGATCGTGCAGGATATCAATGGCGTGAAAAATATCGATCGATTCACAGGACAATTTGGTGAGGTCACCTTTTTAGTAGGCAGTGCAGGAAGGGGGTCGTACTGATGGAGGATTTGATCACGATTGCGATGCCGAAGGGGCGGATTTTTGAAGAGGCGGCAGAGCTTTTGCGTGAAGCGGGCTTTCGCCTCCCGCCTGAATTTGAAGATTCCAGGAAGCTGATTATTGATGTCGAGGAGGAGCGGTTTCGCTTTATTTTGGCTAAGCCGATGGATGTTCCTACCTATGTAGAGCACGGGGTCGCCGATTTGGGTATTTCCGGCAAGGACGTTCTCTTGGAGGAAGAGCGAGATGTGTACGAATTGCTAGATTTGAAGATTAGTGATTGCTATCTTGCGGTGGCTGGCCTTCCGCGTACAAAAATGAACGATGTCGCCCCAAAGGTGGCAACGAAATATCCCAATGTTGCGGCTCGCTTTTTTAGAGAGCAGGGGGAGCAGGTTGAAATAATTAAGCTGAATGGCTCGATTGAGCTAGCGCCCTTGATTGGCCTATCCGATCGAATCGTCGATATTGTTTCC
This sequence comes from Bacillaceae bacterium UBA7792, assembly GCA_002480735.1. GTDB lineage: Bacteria > Bacillota > Bacilli > Bacillales > Cytobacillaceae > Robertmurraya > Robertmurraya andreesenii. Next base: position 1,731 of record DLCS01000193.1, read on the forward strand.
ACTGGAAGGACCTTAGTGGAGAATGGGTTGGTGGAATATGAACGAATTGTCGATATCACATCGCGTCTTATCGTCAATCCAGTCAGTTATCGGATGAAGGATGCACGAATTCATGAGCTTGTAGAAAAGTTGACGGATGTAATCGAAAATAAGTTGGCTTTAGACCGATTGTGAGGATGAGAAAAGATGAAGATACAGAGAATTTCTGATGCTCTCTCGATTAAAAGAACGGTGGATGGTGGCACGAATGAGCAGCTTTTAGCGGTGAAAGCGATTGTTGAAAATGTCAAGCTGGATGGAGATGCGGCAGTCAAGAGATATACAGAGCGGTTTGATGGAGTGGTTCTGGATTCTTTGCTCGTGACGCTTGATGAAATTGATGAAGCCTATGCGGATATGGAGGATGAGATGCTGGCGATCATCCAGGAGGCCGCTAGCAATATTCGATCCTATCATGAACAGCAGCTTCGTCCTTCCTGGATGACAACCGCGGAAAACGGGACGATTCTTGGGCAGAAGGTAACGCCTCTTGACTCTGTTGGGGTGTATGTTCCTGGGGGAACAGCAGCCTACCCGTCATCCGTGCTGATGAATGTCATTCCAGCACAAGTAGCAGGGGTGGAACGAATTGTCATGGTTTCCCCGCCTGGTAAAAATGGGAAAGTTCCTGCGGCCGTCCTTGTGGCGGCTGACATGGCAGGGGTGAAGGAGATCTATAAGGTTGGCGGAGCTCAGGCCATTGCCGCCCTTGCCTATGGAACGGAAACGATTAAGCCGGTTGATAAAATAACGGGGCCGGGGAATATTTATGTCGCTCTAGCTAAACGTGAGGTTTACGGGGATGTAGACATTGATATGATTGCAGGGCCAAGTGAGATTGCGATATTAGCAGATTCCACGGCAAGAGCGAATGAGGTGGCGGCTGATCTACTCTCTCAAGCGGAGCATGATGAAAGAGCCTGCAGTGTGCTTGTGACAACATGTGAGGAACTGGCGCAAAAGGTGTTAGTTGAAGTGGAACGACAGCTGGTTGAGCTGCCACGCAGGGATATTGCCGCCAAAGCAATCGAAAATTTCGGTGCCATTTATATTGCCGCCGATTTGAATGAGGCCGTAGAGACCATCAATCAAATCGCACCAGAGCATTTGGAAATTATCACGGAAAACCCAATGGAGCTGTTAGGAAGAATTCGACATGCAGGGGCTATTTTTATCGGGCGCTACAGCTCAGAGCCAGTCGGCGACTATTTTGCCGGTACCAACCATGTGCTACCAACAAATGGCACGACTCGCTTCTCAAGTCCACTTAGCGTAGAGGACTTTCAAAAAAAATCGAGTGTCATTGTTTATAGTGAAGCGGCTTTCAAGGAAAACGGAAAAAAAATCGCCGCCTTCGCACGTCTCGAAGGCCTCGAAGCCCACGCCCGCGCCATCGAAGCCCGCTTTAAATAAGATCGGTACCTGGTACCGCCCGTGGACAAATGGGTGAAAATGTCCGTGTGGAGTGGACAGTAAATATATTTCCTTATTGTGGGAGGATGAAGAAGATGAATAGGACCTCAAGGATTGCAAGGAAAACGAATGAAACGAATATTGAGTTAGCGCTGAATATTGATGGAGAGGGGAAGGCGACGCTTGAAACAGGTGTCCCCTTTATGACCCATATGCTCGATCTATTTGCCAAGCATGGACAGTTTGACTTAAACATTACTGCAAATGGGGACACGGAGATAGATGCTCATCATACGACAGAGGATATCGGCATCTGTCTGGGACAGGTGTTAAAGGAAGCGTTAGGGGACAAAAAAGGCATCAAGCGCTATGGAAATGCCTTCGTCCCAATGGATGAAGCACTGGCGCAGGTGGTCGTGGATTTAAGCAATCGTCCCCATCTTGAAATTCGGGCCGAGTTTCCGAGTCAGAAGGTTGGCGATTTCGACACCGAGCTTGTTCATGAATTTCTCTGGAAGCTTGCTTTAGAAGCCAGGATGAATTTGCACATCATCGTCCATTATGGAAAAAATACGCATCACATCATTGAGGCGATTTTTAAAGCGTTAGGTCGTGCACTTGATGAAGCAACAACGATTGATCCACGAATCAAAGGAATCCCTTCGACGAAGGGGATGTTATAGATGATTGGCATTATTGATTACGGGATGGGAAATTTATTCAGTGTCAGTAAAGCACTTGAAAGATTGGGAGCGGAGTATTTTATCTCTGAAAAAATAGATGAGCTTTTCCAAGCAGACGCCCTTATTTTACCAGGGGTTGGCTCCTTCAAGGATGCGATGGTACGTCTCAATCAGACGGGCCTGGCAGGGATGATAAGAGAGTTTGTGCAAACAGAGAAACCATTACTCGGAATTTGCCTCGGGATGCAGCTCTTATTTGAACAAAGCGAGGAAAATGGGCAAACAAAAGGGTTGGGGCTTCTACCTGGGGAAGTGATCCGTTTTCCTAGAGATGGGTTTAAAGTACCACATATGGGATGGAACAGACTCCGATTTGCCAATCGAGATGAAATCCTATCCAAAATCAAGGAAGAACATGTTTACTTCGTCCATTCCTATTATGTGAAGACGGAATCAAGCGATGCTGTGATTGCAAGTAGCCGATATGGGGTTGACGTACCCGCCATTGTTGGACAAAACCAGATATACGGAATGCAATTTCATCCGGAAAAAAGTGGAGAGCTTGGCATGCAGCTTCTCTTCAATTTTATAAAGCTCACAAACGAAAGGAGGCGATCACGTGACATTTACCATTTATCCAGCCATTGATATGCGGGGTGGGCAGTGCGTTAGGCTTCTTCAAGGAAATTATGATAAAGAGACCGTATACGGGGATTCCCCTTTTCACATGGCGCAAAAATTTACTGATGAAGGGGCGGTATGGATCCATATGGTTGATTTAGACGGGGCTAAGGACGGGAAACGTGTGAATGATTCCTTTGTTCTGGAGGCAGCGCAGAAATTGGACGTGAAGGTCCAAATCGGTGGAGGAATCCGAACGGAAGCGGATATTTATCATTACTTAGAAAATGGTGTGGACCGCGTCATTATCGGTAGCATCGCCATTACGAATCCAGGCTTTGCAAGCGAAATGATCAAAAAATATGGAAAGCAAATCGCCATTGGCATCGATGCGAAAAACGGCTTTGTGGCCACACATGGCTGGCTGAACACGTCCGAAATCAAAGCCATCGAACTCGGAAAACGCTTCGCTGTTGCGGGGGCAGAAACGTTTATTTTTACCGATATCGCAACGGATGGAATGCTGTCAGGGCCGAATCTTGATGCGATTGCGGAAATGGCGTTAGTAACCGGGAAAGAAGTGATCGCTTCTGGAGGAGTAAGCGAGCTCGCTGATTTGGCCGCATTAAAGAAGCTCGAATCCAGTGGCGTTCGCGGGGCAATTGTAGGAAAGGCCATCTACGAGAAAAGATTTACGGTTCGGGAAGCTTTGTTAGAGGTGGGGAAGTAGAATGTTAACAAAACGTATTATCCCTTGTCTAGATGTAAAGGATGGTCGGGTTGTCAAAGGAGTTCAGTTTGTTGAGCTGCGTGATGCGGGAGACCCGGTCGAACTTGCTCGTTTTTATGATCAGCAAGGAGCAGATGAGCTTGTATTTCTTGATATCTCCGCTTCTGTGGAGGGGAGAAAAACCATGGTGGAGGTCGTCAAGGCGGTGGCCTCAGAGCTTGCCATTCCCTTTACCGTTGGTGGGGGAATTAACTCCCTGGAGGATATGAAACGGATTCTGCGCGCAGGGGCTGATAAGGTTTCGTTGAATACCGCAGCGGTTAACAAGCCTGAGTTAATTGCGGAAGGGTCTAGTTTTTTTGGTGCCCAGTGTATGGTGGTCGCCATCGACGCTAAGTATGATGAGGAGCTTGGATCATGGAGGGTCTATACCCACGGGGGAAAAACAGCCACGCAATATGAAGTGATTGATTGGGCGAAGGAAGCGGTCCGACTAGGAGCCGGAGAGATTTTATTAACAAGCATGGATCGGGATGGGGAGAAGAATGGCTTTGACCTAGCTCTAACAAAAGCAGTCAGTGAAGCGGTGTCCGTTCCAGTGATCGCATCAGGTGGAGCTGGAAATGCTGAGCATTTTGTCGAGGCGTTTTTAGAAGGAAAGGCAGATGCAGCTCTTGCTGCCTCTATTTTTCACTATAAAGAAACATCCGTTGCTGAAGTGAAGGCCTATTTGAAGAACAAAGGTGTGAATGTCCGATGAATATCGATGATTTGAAATTTGATGAGAAGGGTTTGATACCTACGATTGTGCAGGATGCGGGCACTTTAGAGGTACTGACCCTTGCCTATATGAACAAGGAGTCGCTAGAAAAATCTCTTGAAACAGGAGAAACCTGGTTTTTTAGCCGGTCTCGTCAGGAGCTTTGGCATAAAGGCGAAACAAGCGGGAACACGCAAAGAATTACAGACATCAAGTTCGACTGTGACAAGGATGCCCTTGTTGTTCTCGTGGTTCCTTCTGGGCCCGCCTGCCATCTTGGGACCAAGAGCTGTTTCGATGAACGGTTATATGATGATGCTCGTGAAACTTCAACTTTAGCTGAGTATCAAATTTTGCATTCGCTTCAACGGGTGATTAAAGAGCGTGAGAAAGAGCGGCCACAAGGGGCCTACACGACCTACTTATTCGAAAAAGGTGTCGATAAAATCTTGAAAAAGGTCGGCGAAGAGGCCTCTGAAGTCATCATTGCGGCAAAAAATCGTGATACCGAGGAACTCAAATGGGAGGCAGCGGATCTTTTGTATCATCTGCTCGTGCTGCTTGAGGAGCAAAAGCTACCATTCTCTGATGTACTTAAAGTATTAAACAAGCGTCACCAATCCCATGACACAAAAAAATAGTACCTGAACCATTCAGGTGCTTTTTATTTGCAGTAAGTGTCCACCCTGGATGGACAAATTTGCAGAAATGTCCACCGGCGGTACCTGGTACCGGCTAATAGGTACCTATTAATCAAGGGGGATTTGTGGTATACTTCTTGGGTATATCTTGAGATGATGGAGGATTTCATGAGTAAAGACTCTAAAGCAACAAAGAATCGAACAGGGATGTTATTATCATTTACCCCGACTGGTGAGTATTATTTTACAAAGGGTTTAAAGGCTTACCAGCGTCGGGATTATCATAAAGCAATGAAGTATTTGAAGCGTGCGATGCAGCTTGAGCCGGGCGAGCCGATGATTGCCTGTCAGCTGGCTATCGTTTTGTCTGAAAATGGACAGTATAAGGAAGCGAATCACCTGCTTCACACCATTCTTGAGGAATGGGATGAGGATATGGTGGAATGCCATTATTTCCTCGCTAACAATTATGCACATCTTGGATTGTTTAAGGATGCGTATCATCATGCGGAGCTCTATATGGAGCTTGAAACGGATGGAGAGTTTATCGAGGATGCAGAGGATCTTCTTGATTTGTTAACCCTTGAGGCGGAGGATTTAGAGGTTGATCTATATGAGGACGATGATCTAATTTCGCGGCAGGAGGAAGCAAGAGAGCTTCTAGAATCTGGTGATTTTCCAGAGGCAGTCGAGCTTCTTGAGGGGGTCATTAAGGATTTTCCAGAATACTGGTCGGCCTACAATAATTTAGCATTAGCATACTATTATTTAGGTGAGTATGCGAAAGCCGACGAACTCCTAGATGAGGTTCTCGAAAAAAATCCAGGCAATCTTCATGCCCTTTGCAATAAGGTGATTTTCGCCTTTTACGAAAAGGATTGGAAGACGGTCAAGACTCTAAAGGAAGTCCTTTTAAAGATTATGCCTTTATCTGTCGAGCATCAATTTAAGCTTGGTACAACCTTTGCCCTATTGGGAGAATATGAGATGGCCTATTCCTGGCTTAAAAAGCTTTACAAACAAGGCTTTGAAGGAGATGGAGCATTTTATTATTGGCTCGCCTCCTCTGCTTACCATACCGGAAGACAGCAAACGGCTGAAAAAAGCTGGCAAAGGGTCATTCAATTAAATCCGGAAAAAGAAGGGCAGGAGCCTTGGAAGGAAAAATAGGTTTGTCTCTTCTGCGAATGTAGCCAACAAACCCAATCCTAAAAATGGCTAGCAATGTACCCAAATATTATTATTGTGAGCAAATACTTGGACTATATGACTATTGTTTTATAGGATATGAGTAGTTGGGGAATAGTATTCATTAGTATTTGATGAGGAAGGAGTGGGGTAACATGTCTGAAGAAAAAATTTATGATGTCATCATCGTTGGAGCTGGTCCTGCGGGGATGACAGCTGCGGTATATACATCCCGTGCCAATCTTTCTACATTAATGATTGAACGGGGAATTCCTGGTGGCCAAATGGCCAACACAGAGGAAGTAGAGAACTATCCAGGATATGATCATATTCTAGGACCTGACCTATCAACGAAAATGTTTGAGCATGCGAAAAAGTTCGGTGCCGAATACGCATATGGCGACATTAAAGAGGTCATCGATGGAGAAGAATACAAAACCGTTATCGCTGGTTCGAAGGAATACAAGGCTCGTGCGGTGATTATCGCGGCGGGAGCTGAATATAAAAAGATCGGTGTCCCAGGTGAAAAAGAACTAGGTGGACGCGGTGTTTCCTACTGTGCAGTCTGTGACGGGGCGTTCTTTAAAGGTAAAGAGCTCGTTGTTGTCGGCGGAGGAGACAGTGCTGTTGAAGAAGGAGTTTATTTAACACGCTTTGCTTCTAAGGTGACCATTGTACATCGTCGTGATGAGCTTCGGGCCCAGAAAATCCTTCAACAACGTGCCTTCGATAATGAAAAAATTGATTTCATCTGGAATCATACGGTGAAGGAAATTAACGACAAGGACGGAAAGGTTGGAAGTGTGACTCTAGTGTCGACAGTGAACGGAGAAGAGCAGGAGTTCAAAACAGACGGTGTCTTCATTTATATCGGAATGCTTCCACTTTCAAAACCATTTGAAAACCTTGGAATTACGAACGAAAATGGCTATATTGAAACAAATGAACGAATGGAAACAAAGGTGCCGGGCATTTTTGCAGCTGGAGACATTCGCGAGAAAATGCTTCGCCAAATTGTAACGGCTACCGGAGACGGAAGCATTGCAGCCCAAAGTGCGCAGCATTACGTGGAAGAATTACAGGAAACTTTAAAAGCAAAAGCTTAAGAAGAGTCGTACTCTAAGGTACGGCTTTCCTTTTTGGTGTCAAATAATTTACCATTAGCGGAAAAGCTTAACAAAAAGTCATTGCGTTTTAACTCTTCTGTAACAGAAGTGAAATAAAAATCCGTTATGATAAGAGTAGAAATTGACCCCCTTTTAAAATATATAGACTTGGACGGCACAGGGAGACCTGTGCTCTTTTTTTGTAAAGCAACATAAAGGTTATTTCAAAACGGCGATCGTATGAAACTATCCTTGATAAAAGAGCCTTCGTTAAAAATAACCAGGTAACCCTATTCATTGTGACCCCCTCCCAAAAATAGTATAATTAATTGGATATAGTCGTTTTTAAATAATGTCTAGTTTGTTGACATTGAGGTGAATTGTGTGCAACGGGTAACGAATTGCTTATTAATGAAGGATAACAAGGTTTTGCTATTGCAAAAACCAAAGCGAGGCTGGTGGGTAGCACCTGGCGGAAAAATGGAGCCAGGGGAATCGGTTCGGGATTCGTGTATTCGTGAATACCGAGAGGAAACAGGGATTTATTTAAGAAATCCCAATCTGAAGGGTGTATTCACCTTTATTATGAAGGACGGAGACAAAGTGTTGTCCGAATGGATGATGTTTACCTTTTTTGCTACCGAGGCAGATGGCATCAACCTTGATGAATCAGACGAAGGAAAAATTGCTTGGCATTCGATTGAAGAGATAAAGAATCTCCCCATGGCAGAAGGAGATTATCATATTCTAGATTACATGGTTCAAGGAAAAGGGATTATTTACGGAACCTTTACCTATACGGAAGACTTTAAGCTTCTTCAGTACCGTTTAGACCCGAGCTAATGTGGGCTCAACTTATATAAAAAGGGGCTCCTGAAATGAGAGCAAGGAGGAATCAATAATGAGCACTGGAGCTGTAGACGATATACAAATGGTCATCATAACAGGTATGTCAGGTGCGGGGAAGACAGTGGCCATCCAAAGCTTTGAAGACTTAGGGTTTTTCTGTGTGGATAACTTACCTCCTACCCTCTTGCCAAAGTTTCTCGAACTGATGAAGGATTCAGGGAATAAAATGAATAAAGTTGCCCTAGTGATGGATTTAAGAGGGCGGGAGTTTTTTGATCATCTCTTCAAAGCGCTCGATGACTTAGCGGAAACTTCATGGGTGACCCCGCAAATCCTATTCTTAGATGCAGATGATTCAACATTGGTTAGAAGATACAAGGAAACGCGTCGTTCCCATCCTCTAGCTAAGTCTGGCTTGCCGCTTGAAGGCATTCAGTTAGAACGGGAACTTTTGGAAGAACTAAAGGGAAGAGCACAAATTATTTATAATACCTCAAAGCTAAAGCCAAAAGAACTGCGAGAGAGAATCATCACGGAGTTTTCAGTGAACAAGAAATCTACTTTTACGGTGAATGTCATGTCCTTTGGCTTTAAACACGGTCTGCCGATTGATGCTGATTTAGTGTTTGATGTTCGCTTTCTTCCGAATCCCTATTATATCGAACATATGAGACCCCAGACAGGATTGGATGAGGATGTCTATAATTATGTATTAAAATGGAACGAGACGAACAAGTTCCTGGAAAAAGTAATTGAACTGTTAAGCTTTATGCTTCCTCATTATAAACGAGAGGGCAAATCACAGCTCGTTATTGCGATCGGATGTACGGGTGGCCAGCACAGGTCTGTCGCGCTAACAGAGTACATTGGGAACTATTTTGCAAAGGATTATCACACCAATATCACCCATCGCGATATTGAAAGGAGAAAGGAAAAATCATCATGACCAAAAGCGGACAGCCAAAAATAGTTATAATCGGAGGTGGTACAGGTCTGCCAGTTTTGTTGAGGGGATTAAAAAAATACCCTCTTGATATCACAGCTGTCGTGACTGTCGCCGATGATGGAGGAAGCTCTGGACGTTTAAGGGATGAAATGGACATTCCTCCTCCAGGAGATATTCGCAACGTGTTAGCAGCCCTATCTGATGTCGAACCCTTAATTGAAGAAATGTTTCAGCATCGTTTTAAGACAGCAAGTGAGCTTTCCGGACATTCCTTAGGCAACCTGATCCTTGCAGCAATGACCTCGATTACTGGGAACTTTATGCATGCCATTCAGGAAATGAGCAAGGTTCTGAATGTAAATGGAAAAGTATTACCAGCAGCCAGTGAAAGCGTTGTGCTCCATGCGGAGATGGAGGATGGCACTATCGTGTCCGGGGAGTCAAAAATCCCTTATTCAGGAAAAAAGATTAAGAGAGTATTTTTAACTCCTGAAATTGCGAATCCTTTACCTGAAACGATTCATGCCATCCGGCAAGCAGATTTGATTATTATTGGACCAGGGAGCCTATACACGAGCATATTACCAAATCTGCTTGTGCCGAAATTGGGCCAGGAGATTTGTCGTGCACAGGCAAAAAAGGTGTATGTATGCAATCTCATGACCCAGGCGGGAGAGACGCTAGACTTCACTGCGAGCGACCATGTGAAGGCTCTATACGCCCATTTAAAATGTGCCTTTATCGATACCATTTTGGTGAACAGCGAGAATATTCCAGAGGATATTCTAAGCCGTTATAGTGAGGAATTGGCGAGGCCTGTTCACTTTGACCTAAACCAATTGTATGAACTTGGTTTAGAGGTGGTACAAGGAGAAATTATGCATTTGGAAAATGGGGTCATTCGCCATGATACAAAAGAGGTAGCCCATATCCTCTACACTTTGTTAAGGAATGAAACCAATAAGAGATATAATGCGTAATATGAGGGAGGTGTAGGAAATGTCATTCGCTTCAGAAACAAAGAAGGAATTAACAAACCTAGAGGTCAAAGATTGCTGCGGCAAAGCTGAATTATCTGCTCTGATACGAATGAATGGATCCTTATCCTTTTCCAATCGTAAGCTTGTTGTTGACATACAAACGGAAAACGCTGCCATTGCGAGAAGAATTTATACCTTGATTAAGAAATATTACGACGTTCAGGTCGAATTACTCGTTCGAAAGAAAATGCGGCTCAAAAAGAACAATGTATATATTGTCAGATTATCTCAAAGAGCAAAGGAAATTCTTGAGGATCTCAAAATTCTCCAAGAGGGCTTTGTCTTTGCTCACGATATCTCCAAGGATTTAGTCGAAAAAAAATGCTGTAAACGTGCCTATCTTCGTGGCTCCTTTCTGGCTGGGGGCTCCGTTAATAACCCTGAAACGTCTTCCTATCACTTAGAAGTAGCTTCTCTTTACAAGGAGCATAATGATGCTCTTTGTGAACTGATGAATACGTTCGGGCTAAACAGCAAGACGTTGGAAAGAAAGAAAGGGTATATTACCTATCTGAAAGAGGCAGAAAAGATTACCGAATACTTAAATATTATTGGGGCTCATAATGCTCTTTTACGATTTGAGGATATTCGGATCGTTCGCGATATGAGAAATTCGGTGAATCGTCTTGTGAACTGTGAGACAGCAAATTTAAATAAGACGATTGGCGCAGCGATTAGACAGGTTGAAAATATTCGCTACATAAAGGATTCGGTAGGGTTGGATATTTTACCTGAAAAATTAAGGGAAATTGCAGAGCTGCGTGTGGCCTATCAGGATGTCACATTAAAGGAATTGGGCGAAATGGTTTCAGGCGGGCAAATTAGCAAATCGGGGATTAACCATCGTCTTCGCAAAATAGATGAAATTGCCGAAAAGCTAAGGGCAGGAGAACCCGTGAAATAGTTAAATTGTAGAGAATCTTGGGAGGAAGAAGAATGGTTGAAAAACAAGTAGAAGTGAAGCTAAGAACAGGATTACAGGCGCGGCCAGCGGCTTTATTTGTCCAGGAAGCGACCCGCTTTTCCTCGGATGTGTATATCGTAAAGGATGGGAAGAAGGTCAATGCCAAAAGCATCATGGGCCTGATGAGTCTTGCCATCAATTCAGGTGCTGAAATCAAGCTGATTGCTGAGGGCAGTGATGAACAGGAAGCGCTGGAGGCCCTGTCGGCATATGTAGAGAAAGAATAGAGCCGTATATCAAGCAAAAAACTCGCTAAAAACAGTTTAGCGAGTTTTTTAAATGGTTTATTTTTCTTTTTTCTCTGCTGGATTGCGGGTAATGATATGGTCAACTAAGCCATATTCCTTTGCTCTTTCAGCAGTCATAAAGTTATCGCGGTCCGTATCCTTAGCAATGACCTCAAGTGGTTGGCCAGTACGTTCAGATAAGATGCCATTCAATTTTTCACGCAGGAAGAGAATGCGCTTTGCAGCAATTTCAATTTCAGTTGCTTGACCTTGAGCACCACCTAGCGGCTGGTGAATCATGACCTCAGCGTTTGGAAGAGCATAACGCTTCCCTTTTTCACCGGCAGCAAGAAGGAATGCTCCCATGGAAGCGGCCATTCCGATACAAATGGTCGATACATCTGGCTTAATGTACTGCATCGTGTCATAAATCGCCATTCCAGCTGTAATACTGCCACCAGGGCTGTTAATATAAAGCGTGATATCCTTTTCTGGGTTCTCCGCCTCTAGGAATAATAGCTGGGCAACAATGGAGTTGGCCACGTTATCGTCAATAGCACTTCCGAGCATAATCACTCGATCCTTAAGAAGTCGAGAGTAAATGTCATAAGCACGCTCACCGCGATTCGTCTGTTCAATAACTGTAGGGATCAAATTCATTTTTATTCCTCCTTATCAAATAAGTAAGTACTGCTGTTTTGAAACAAATTCCTTCGGTTATGTAAGTTATGATACACTGATAGTCAAAAAAGGTCAAACAATTCGATTTCAACATCGAGAACTTTTTACATTGCTTTTAAGCCCTTCTTCATCATATCCATTATCCACTGATTTTAACACTATAATCATCCTTCAACCTTTATTTTTCCTCCTTGCAAACTTTTGGAACATGACTTATAATGGATAAGCGTGTTACGTGCTCGTAACATAGCGATCATAATTTTGCCCTCGTGGTGCAACGGATAGCACGCAAGATTCCGGTTCTTGAAATTCGGGTTCGAGTCCTGACGAGGGCGTTAGAAAGTCTTCTATCTTTTCGGTAGAAGGCTTTTTCGATCTCCTTAATAATTAAAGCCAGAATATTTTCATTCACCAAACCGTCCCCATATTGTAGAATATCAATAAGGGGTGAGAAAAGATGAATCTAAATGCTGGGTTATGGCAGCAGCAAACCTTAAAATTAACGATGACACAGGAGCTTTCACAGGCCATTGCACTTTTGCAGTACTCGACCCAAGAGCTTATTTCTTTTTTGGAAGAAAAGGCAATAGAGAATCCCCTATTGAAAATTGAAACAAGCAATGTTCAAGCAGCCGATCCACGAAAAAATCGTTCCAAAGGAAAAAATATCGGGAAGGATAATAATAACTGGATTGAACAAATTGGATCTGAACATATAAATCTAGAAGACTATTTATATTCGCAAATCAATACAAAGAATCTTTCTAAAGAGGTAAGAGCAATTATTGATGAGATTATTTTTCGCATTGATGAAAACGGTTACCTTTGCTCAAGTGTAGACGAGCTTCATCTGACCTTAAACACCTCGAAGGAGAATGTGGAAAAAGGATTATCGCTAATTCAAGAACTTGAGCCTGCTGGCATCGGGGCACGCAATCTTCAGGAATGTCTGATTTTGCAGCTAAAGAGGATGGAGAGTCCGGATGAATTAGCTGAAAGGATTCTCACTGAGCATTTCACCCTTTTTGCTGAAAAAAAGTGGAAAGAGCTCGGGAAGCTTCTCGAAGTTACACCAGCCGAGATCCAGCACGTATTTGATTTCATTCAAACCTTAAATCCAAGGCCGGCCGCAGTATTTCATAAAGACCAGCCCGTTTATATTACACCTGATGTGATGATAGAATGGAATGGGGAGGCCTTCACCATTCGTATATTTGACGAGGTGCTCCCGAAAATTAGCTTTAATGAGGAATATTATCAGCAGTTTTCCGCTTATACAGACAGTCAGGTTAGCCGTTTTCTACTGGAAAAACAGCAGGATTACTTCTGGCTTACAAAAGCACTCCAGCAGAGGAAGGAAACCTTAAAAAATGTTACACTAAAAATTGTTGAGAAGCAGCATGACTTTTTTATAAAGGGACCAGCCTTTCTTAAACCGATGACGATGAGAGAAATTTCGGAGGAAATAGGAATCCATGAATCTACAGTAAGTAGGGCAGTTAGGGAGAAGTACGCTCAAACCCCTTTTGGCCTATATGAATTGAAATCTTTCTTTTCCAGTACGATTCAAACGACAACAAGTGAAAATGCCTCCTCCAAACAGGTAAAGGAACTGATTTCACAGTTGATTTCAGAGGAAGATAAGCAAAAGCCGCTTTCGGATCAGGAAATTGTGAATATACTTGAAAAAAATCAAGGGATTGTGGTTTCAAGAAGAACGATTGCTAAGTATCGGGATCAGCTAGGGATTCAATCCTCCTCCAAACGCAAGCGTTATGAGTAGCAATCGCAAAACTGAAAAATGAGGAGAATAAACGTGAACATCACCGTTAAGCTATATACAAAAAATCGCTGCCATCTATGTGACAAGGCGAAAGATATTTTAATGAAGCTAAAAAATAAACGGGAATTCAATTATTCAGAGATCGATATTGAAGAAAGCGATCAATTAATTGAGAAATACGGGTTAATGATTCCTGTTGTTGAAATCAATGGAGAAGAAATCCAATATGGACAAATTGATGAACTTTTTATTGACGAAGCGCTTTCCAAGATCGAGGCAAGTCTTTTAAGTTGAATTCGTTCATCACTCCTGCTACAATAAAATTGTGCAAGGGTGATTTTTTTTGGCTTTAGTGGGACATAATATGTCCACAAGGGACATAATTAGACCACTACAAAAAAGGAGCAGATCATGAAAGACTCTTTGATTGACATTCAAAAGAAATTATTACCTGAGCTACTTCCAATTATGCAAAGGCGCTTTGATATTCTTCAATACATAGGGTTAATGGAGCCAGTTGGAAGAAGAAGCTTATCATCTAGCTTAGGGATTACGGAAAGAATCCTGCGG
>DLCS01000034.1:0-468 GCA_002480735.1 Bacillaceae bacterium UBA7792
GTCTATCCGCCCCATTATGGCCATCTTCTCATTGCCAATGAGGTTCTTCATGGACTCGGGCTTGATGAGATCTGGTTTCTTCCAAATCAAGAACCACCTCATAAGAAAAAAGCAAATCTCGTCTGTAATGAAGAGCGCGTGAGGATGCTGGAGTTAGCGATTGCGGACGCTCCCTCCTTTCGGATCGAAACGCTCGAGCTGGAACGTTCCGGCCCTTCATATACGTATGATACAATGAAGCAGCTAACAGAAATCCACCAGGATAAAGAATTTTATTTTATCATCGGGGCAGATATGGTGGAGTATCTGCCAAAATGGTATAAAATTGAAGAGCTATTGAAAATCGTTTCCTTTGTTGGTGTTAACCGCCCGAATTATCGTAATGAAACCATTTATCCAATCAGCTATCTGGATATTCCGGAATTTGCGGTTTCATCCAGTATGATAAGACAAAGGATAGCGGAAGGA
>DLCS01000034.1:543-3517 GCA_002480735.1 Bacillaceae bacterium UBA7792
GATAGCAGAAGGAAAAACGATAAAGTATTTGCTTCCAAACTCGATTATTGAGTATTTGAAGGAGAATAAGCTATATGAATCGCAGTGAGGCACTAGAGATTGTCAAAGAACAGCTGACTGAGCATCGCTATCAGCATACAATTGGCGTTATGGAAACCGCTCTCGTGCTAGCTAAGCAGTACGGAGCAGATGAGAAGAAGGCGGAGCTGTCTGCCATTTTTCATGACTATGCGAAATTTCGCCCAAAGGAAGAAATGAAACAAATTATCATCCAGGAAAAAATGCCCAAAGAGCTACTTGAGCATAATACGGAACTATGGCATGCCCCTGTAGGAGCATATTTGGTGAAGAAAGAAGTGGGAATCACCGATCCCGATATTTTAGATGCCATTAAATATCATACTTCAGGCCGTCCGGGCATGACCGTATTAGAAAAGGTTATCTATTTAGCAGACTATATTGAACCAGGCAGACATTTTCCAGGGGTTGACGAAGTGCGGGAGCTTGCCAAAGAGGATTTAGACAGCGCATTAATCAAGGCGTTGCAGAACACAATCCTTTTTATTATGAAGAAAGATCAGCCCGTTTATCCAGATACCTTCCATACATATAATGATTTAACTACAAACAGGAGGCTTGATTAAATGCAAGAAAATGAATTGCTCTTAACGACATATAAGGCCGCTGATGACAAACGCGCAGAAGATATTATCGTTCTAGATATGAAAGGAATCTCCTTAATTGCTGACTATTTCCTTATTTGTCATGGAAATTCCGATAAGCAGGTTCAAACGATTGCTCGTGAAATCAAGGAAAAGGCTCATGAACTTGGCCACGATGTCAAGCGAATCGAAGGCTATGATGAAGCTAGATGGGTCCTCATTGATTTAGGCGATGTCGTTGCCCATGTGTTTCATCGGGATGAAAGAAGCTATTATAATTTAGAACGCCTTTGGGGAGATGCTCCGACCCTTCATCTACAAGGTGAGCTTGAATCATGACATACGGCCGTTTCGCCTATCTTTATGACGAGCTTATGAAGGACGTTCCCTATGACGACTGGATCAAGCTCATTGAGGAAAAGAGCCAAGCCCATGGTTTAAAGGGCAACAAGGTGCTGGATCTGGCCTGTGGTACTGGCGAGCTTTCCATTCGATTGGCCTCTTTAGGCTTTGACGTGACAGGGGTCGACTTATCCGAAGATATGCTCACTGTTGCACAGGCGAAGGCGTTGGAACAGGGAGTAAACATCGATTTTCTGCAGCAGGATATGACAGAGCTTGAACTAATGGATACCTATGATATTGTAGGGATATTCTGTGACTCTCTGAATTATTTACATTCAGAAGAGGAGGTCCAAAAGACATTTCAGAATATTAGGCACTATTTAAAAAAAGGCGGCCTTTTCATCTTTGATGTTCATTCACTTTATAAAATGAGTGAGATCTTTATCGGGAATACCTTTTCCTACGATGAGGATGGAATCTGTTATATTTGGAACTGCTTTGAAGGGAAAGAGCCAAATAGCGTGGAGCATGAGCTTACCTTCTTTGTTGAGGATGGAGCAGGGAAGTATGATCGCTTCGATGAATTTCATATACAAAGAACTTTCCCAGTTGAAGTCTATACCAAATGGCTTGAAGACGTAGGATTTAATGTCCTTGAGGTCATCGGAGATTTTCAAGGCTCTCCAGGTCCACAATCAGAAAGAATATTCTTCATTGCAACAATTGAATGATCTCAGGAGAGGGTGTTTTTAGGCACCCTCTTTAGAAAATTTTTTCTCATCATGCAGGAATTTACGAATCAAGGTAGAATTTCTTAATGTAAAGTAAATTGTTTTTTTGTCCCTTCAATATCCTCATTGAATTTTGAGTGGGTTGCTTGAAAGAGATGCTCAAAAACCTCCCCAAGCTCATTTTCTAGTATTTTAATCCCTTCCCCTGTGATTCCACCCTTCACACATACCTTCTCTTGGAGTGTAGGAAGTGTATAGAAGTCTTTCTCTAATAATGACCCTAGGCCAATGAGCATTTCACTCGCCAACTTTGTTGCTGTCTCCTCATCAATTCGTGTCTCACGAACAGCTGCTTCAATAAACCTTCTTGTTAAATAACTAAAAAATGCTGGTCCACAGCTAATGATATCAGAAGCCACCCTCGTGATTTCTTCCTCAATCTCCATAGGGGTAGATATATGCCCAAGTAACTCCGTTAATGCTTCTTTCCAAAATGGCGCACATTTCTCTCCAAAAGTTAGCAGAGATACCCCTGATAAAGCCCTATTTGTAATACTTGGAATGGCCCTTGCAGTTGAACAAGGCAAAATTGATTCTAATTGTTCAACACTTATCGGGCTCGTAATGGAAACAACACAATGGCTTTGCGTTAAGTATGGAACGATATGTTGAATACAGCTGAACACGTCATGGGGCTTAACACAAATAAAAATTAGCTTGGCTTTTTTTGCTATCTCCTCAGCATTATTTTCAACGATTATCTCCGGGTAGGTTTGACGTATATCGAATGCTTTTGCAATCGTGCGGTTTGTAATAAACATTGAAGAAGGGGATATAGCTTTCCCATCTAGAAGCGCCTCCACCAGAATTCTCCCCATATTGCCCGTTCCAATGATTCCGACCTTCATGGTACTACCCTCCTCCATTTAAGCAAACATTCTCTTATATCTGTATGAATTTCTTAATTAAATTATGTCAATGAAAGGATGATGAAGATGTTACAATGGCTCAAAGAACGGATAAAATTCGTGGGGGCAGGACTGCTTGTGGTCATACTAGTGGTCTATTATTTCATTTCCAATGATGTTAGCTTCTCTCCTCCCGAAGATGCGGAAGGCTGGGAAATGGAGGAAATCGATGGAGAAGAAGAGGTGCCGCCAGAGCAATTGCCCGTCGAAGAAATACTTGTAGATGTCAAAGGGGCGGTACAAAAGCCAGGGGTCTATAAGGCGAAAA
>DLCS01000009.1 GCA_002480735.1 Bacillaceae bacterium UBA7792
TATTCGACGGTATAGATGCCGCCTTCAAGCTCTGGTAGTGCGATGCTTATTCTCTTTTGATCCTCACTAAGGAGGAGAGGGGAAGTCGTCATTTCCTCCCCATCTGTATTGGTTACTTTAATAGAGGAAAGATCTTCTTCCACACTTCGGTTGAATGTGATGCTAACCTCTCCTGGTGCTTCTTCAAGCTGGGTATGCGGGGAAGGGTTTTTCTCTATAACAATGGAATGACCAAGAACGGTCTCTGGGAAAGTACTGATCAGAAATAGAAACAAAACAGATATGGAAGCTTGTCTGGAAATCAATTTGGACACAGAAATCCTCCTTTATATAGGTTTTCCATATCCTATTCATTTGAGTATGGGATTGAATAGACGGTTGTCACTAGCAATGACCATGGAAAAAGAGTGAGTATCAAGCCTCACTCTTTGAACTGTCCTTACTATTTTGGATATGAATACATTTGATTTGACTTTTAAGGATCATGATGATTTCTTCATCCTTTTGCTTAAGCTCAACGTAGTCAATCCCGATATTTTTTACCTTGCCTTTTTCTTGTCCGAAATTTGTTTCGACTATTACAGGAGATCCTTTCAGTTTTGCTTGGAGCAATTGAAAATTCAAATTGTCTGTTAATCCTGCAAGATTGAGGTGTAAATCCGTTTTACATTGGTAGCAGGGTAAGGAAAATTCAATCTTGCAGCCATCCTTTTCTATGATGGAGCCGTGTTGTTTTTGCTCCTTTTGCTTTTTCTTATCTAGTAATAGACTGAACAAGAACTCAAAGATGTCGTTATTTCTACTCGCAATTCTCATTGAGAACAAGTTAGGTTTCCTCCTTTCGTTATCGGCTATTACAATATATGCCATAACTGGTTATCCGAAAGGGACGAGTACACAATGAAATGAGATTTGTCAGGGAAGAAGGGCTAGGTATTACCGATTCGTCCATTCTTCATCTAAAATTGCATAGTAATATTCATCCCACCACTCGTCGCCATAAGGGATACATTTTTTAAAGTAACCTTCCCTTCGCATCCCGATTTTCTCCATCACTCGGTAGGAAGGGGGATTCTCAGGCTGGCAGGTGGCAATAATGCGGTGGGCCTTCAGATTTTCGAAACCATAGTTCAAAAGGGTATAGGCTGCTTCTGAAGCAAAGCCTTTGTTATAATATTTTGGATTAAATACCCAGCCAATTTCATATGTATGATCACCAAAGCATTTGTGAAACACCATGTGACCGATCAGCGTGTTTTCCTCCAATAGAATGACTGGAAACTTCTGCGGCTCATCTCCCATATTTTGTCTTACGAAAGCCTTTGCATCCTCTTCTGAAAAAACTCCCTCAGGGATAAATTTCATGACCATTTTGTCAGAAGTATACTCATGAACGGATTTCCAGTCTTCAAAAACAAATTTGCGAATGAATAATCTTTCAGTCTTTACATTCATACAACTCCTCCTCTATGACTACTTTATCTCTTCGTGGGAATTTTGAAAACTCTTAAATTTGATGCCGAAGAAATTGAGCAAGATTGAAATGTACACAATTTCAATTTTGCTGTTCATTCTATACCTGAATGTCCTTCTTGTTAAAAGGCTTATGAAACAGGGAGCAAATCTTCTAAAATAGGGGATGTTTTTTGTTGTAAAAATATTGTTGAAGTCTGTCGATAAAACAATTGTGTCAGTTCAATATTTAACTAGGCCAAACAAAACCAGGAGGAAGCATCGATGAAGTCAACAGTAGCTAGAAAATTGTATTTTGGTTTTTACATGATTATTGCATTCATGATAATTATGGGAGTTTTATCACAGTTAATTGTTAGAGATATTGATAAAGAATATCAAAATCTCATTGATGACCGCGTTTATAAAGTATCTGTTGTTAAGGATTTAATGAACAGCCAAAAGGATCAAACCATCGGGCTTAGAGGCTACCTATTATATGGAGACAAGAATTTTCTTGAATCCTATGAAGAAGCTCAAGGAAGGGTAGCGGATAATCTCTCTAAACTCGAAAGCTCTATTCAATCAACAAATGGGAAGGAGCTGCTAGAACGATTAATTATTAGTGTCGATGAGCTTGCTACTACGACAATGAAAAGTATTGAAGCGAAAAGCAACGGTGATAATGAGAAAGCTTTGATGTTAGCACAGGCTGGAAGGGATAGGGTCGAAGCATTGCAGGCTGCTGCTAATGAATTAATAGATTTGCAGACTCAGGAAATGGATAAATCCAGGAAAGGGATCGATGGTAAGATTAAGGGTACTGAAATATTCATCTATATCATTATGTTGGTTTCATTCATTCTAAGCGGGATTATCGCATCTTTCATCAGTCGTTCCATTTCTAAACCTATAAACCAAGTAAGCGATGTATTGAAGCATGTTGCCGCTGGTAACCTGACAATAGAGCCGTTGAAAATAAAAAATCGTGACGAGGTTGGAACGATGGTGAATCACTTGAATCAAATGATAGAGGACCTGAATGAAGTGGTAACAAAGGTAAATGGCGCTTCTCTTGATGTTGCTAGTCAGTCACAGGAATTATCAGCAAGTTCAGAGGAAAGCACCGCCGCATCCCAAATGTTGGCAGAAATTGCTCAGACCAATGCATTAGGAAGTGATAATCAGCTGAATGTCATTAATAAAATGTCAATCTCTGTATCAGAAATGACGGCTGGTATTAATCGCATTACAGGGAGTAGTCATGAAATGCTGCAAGCAAACAACAAAGCAGCAGATTATGTTA
>DLCS01000121.1:0-1588 GCA_002480735.1 Bacillaceae bacterium UBA7792
ACCAACAGGAAATTCTTTATCTTGCGCAAAAAAAATACGAGGATCTCCTCGTGTCCCAAATCAATTCATTGGATATTGAGATTATGTAGCTCGCAAAAGCTGGGGAGCTACTTTTTTCTTGGGCTGGGAATTAGGTATTTGTGAAACGCATTTGTGTCATCTTTACAAGCCCCCAAGCTCCACCCGATATAGCTTGTCATCGTTCTTATCCGGCGTTCCTCGCCCATCTGTGTTATTCGATACAAAATAAAGGATCCCGTCCTCAATCAGTACATCGCGAATCCGACCTAGCCCACTGATCACCTCTTTTGTTTTACCCGTTTCAAGATCAAATTCCCTCACCGCATTCCCTCTTAATGTGGCGACATATAGCTTCCCGTTATGGTATGCCATGCCTGACGGAGCCCATGTCATGTCCGCACCAGACTGGAAAAGGGGAGATTCAACTCCTGCTCGCTTTTCGTCACCAATGATTGTTGGCCAACCGTAGTTTCCACCCTTTTTGAGCAAATTAATTTCATCATGGGCAGACGGGCCATGCTCACTTTCATAGAGCAGACCTTCCTCCGTCCATGCAAGTCCTTGGGGATTGCGGTGCCCGAAGCTATAGACGTGGGAATTAGCAAACGGGTTATCAGCAGGAATCGACCCATCCAGCTCCATTCGCAAAATTTTCCCGCCTAATGATTTAACATCCTGTGCAATTACCGGGTCTGTCGCTGCATCTCCCGTGGTGGCATACAATTTCCCATCTGGACCGATCTTCAAGCGCCCGCCATGATGGTACTGGCCACTCGGAATTTTGTCTAGCAAAAGCTCCTCTTCCTCCCAGACATCATTCTCCAGCTTCAAAGTGACGATGCGGTTGTATTGTCCGAAATCATCCTGATACGTGTAATAGGCGAAGGCTTTTCCAGTGTTTGAAAAATCAGGGGCAAGCACAAATCCTAATAAGCCTGCCTCCGCCGCCGTAGCTAGTGGTTTTTTTAGCACCACCTTTTGCCTTGACTGTTCGTCCCCCACAACCTTCATACATATGACCAGTTCGTTCACTTATGTAAAAAGTATCTCCTCGTTTATTCATCGACCATGGAACTTGGAGATTCTCTGCCAAAACCTCTATGCTGTCTTTCGTCACAATCGTTTCCTGGCTTTCCACCTGCTGTATCTCTTCGTTTGAATTACCTGTTGTACAAGCCGTCAAAAGAAAAAGCAAAACAAGTAATCCTTTTTTCAGGGAAAACACCTCCTACTTTAGGGCATCCATAATCGCTTTTGCTACACCACTTTCTTCATTGGTAAGAGTGACAAAATGACATTGACCCTTTATCTCCTCATCTGCATTTCCCATCGCCACGGCTCTGCCAACCCGCTGAAACATGGACAAATCATTATAATTATCACCAATCGCCATCGTATCCATAAGCGAGATGCCTTTTTCCTTCGTAAACGCATCGAGTGCAATTCCCTTTTGGGCTTCAACCCCGTTTATTTCAAGGTTTTCAGGTCCAGAAGAGCTAAGCGCGATTCCATGAAGATCGCTTAAAGCATGCTCTGCCTTTGTAATAACATTCCGCTCAAAGGAGAA
>DLCS01000121.1:1674-14470 GCA_002480735.1 Bacillaceae bacterium UBA7792
AAAGCAAGGAGCTTATAAATATAAAAGGATGGATCTTCAAAAATCATTTCAAAGCTGTCTACAGTATGAATAAAATCTACTCTCTCCTGCAGGATTGCCTCAATTCTTTCAACGTCTTCCTCTTTATGTGATTGGCTAATAAAGTTTTTAAAAATCTCCACCCCCTGCTCGATATCAACGGTAAATACACCTTTATTCGTAAAAACTTCAACATACATTCCGCTGTTTTCAAGCAATTCCAAAGCTTTTTTCCCAACCTGTTTATCAAGTGGCGTGAAGTCTGTAATCTCCCCATCAGGTGACCTCACCTCTGCCCCGTTGACACAAATTACAGAACAAGTAATCCCAGCCTCCTTTAAGATATAAATAGCCTCCGGATAGGAGCGTCCTGTCGCAATCACTACCTCAACCCCTTGGGCTTGAGCCTTTTTGATGGCATCAATATTTTCCTCTGTAATCTGATGCTCCGTATTAAGTAATGTTCCATCCATATCAATCGCGATGCATTTAATCATGGCTGACCTCACCTTTCACATTATATGTACTTGCTACCTTCCCGAATGCTTAAATTCGATAAGGCTTGAGTTTCAATAAATTGTTTCACAGAATGTGGATTTGTTTTAGAATACTCCCTTAAGGCCCATCCAATGGCCTTTTGAATAAAAAACTCCTTGTCATCCGCATTCATTTTAATATATCGATATAATAAATCTTCATTTGTCTTGTCTTTATATTTTAGTTGAAAAAGAATCGCCGATCTTCGGATCCAGATATTTTCCTCGACTGCCCATCGATCTATTCTTTCAGCAATCACCTCATGATGGTGAGCAGCAATGAATCCAACCGGCTTTGGGGCCAGGACGTCCACCGTATCCCACCATGATTTCGTTAATATGAGCTCCTCTAATAAAGGAAGATCTTCCTTATCTAGCTTCTTTATTATTTTTTCAATATATAATAATGCGGCATATTGATATTCTCTTTCATCCTTTTTCCAAAGTGCCTTGACGAAATCAGATTGAAAAGGTTGTTTCAAGATGTTACTTGTTTGAAAAAACTGCTTCATCAGTTCCTTTCTTTCTGTAGTTTTAATTCCAAGGAAAGGAAACTGATTTCTCATATAGTTTTGCATCGGAATGGCGTTCTCTTCATTTCGATTAGCTTCAAATAATTCCATTACAGCATCGACATTCTTCAAATTACTTCACCCCTTAGGGATTTTGAACATTTTCCCTTACCCCCATTTTAAGAGTTTCTGCTAAAAGAATCCAATTAATCCGTTTTCTAATATCTTTATGCTTGCATCTTACGTTACGTTAGGTTTTATGATAGAGGTAGATAATCTAGGGAGATGGTACAAATGTCCGTTAAATATTCCATTGGGGAATTTTCAAAAAAAACTGGGCTTACGATTAGAACGCTTCATTATTACGATGAAATTGGGGTCTTAAAGCCCTCATTCGTCACAGAAAAGGGCCGGCGCTTTTATTCCGAACAGGATTTAATCATTTTACAGAAAATTGTCACTTTAAAATTCCTTGGCTATTCGCTTGAACAAATCAAGGAATTTCTACGGGAGGACAAATGGGACATCAAAGAATCCCTGACGATCCAAAAGCAAATCATGCTTGAACAAAAAAGGCAAATTGAAGATGTTATTAAAGCATTAGACCATGCTTTAAATGTAGTTGAACACCATGGAAATGTGGATGCCTCCATCTTTATGACCCTTATTAACGGCATCCAAATGGAAAAGGAGCATAAACAATTTCTTAAAGGCATCCTGGATGAGCAAAAGGTGGAGCAAATATTCAGTGTATCGGATGAACGGCAGAGAGAAATTGAAAAGGAATCCGTTGGAATCATGACGGAACTCAATGAACTTTTTGGCTCCGAGCCTGACAGTCAAGAGGTACAATCATTAATTAATAAATTAGTAGACCTCATGACAGAGCTAGTAGGCGATTGGTCATTTTTAGAGGATCTGGCAGATATCGATGTGGAAGGGGAAGAGTTCATTTTTCCATCCCCATTCACGAAAGAGGTAGAGGAATGGGTATTAAAAGGGATAGAAATCAACATGCAAAAGAGGGGGATAAAATACGATGGAAGCCCAAAAGGATAGTCTGAAGATGAATCATGTAAAAGAATTTTGGAGCCTAATGAAAGGGGCAAATCCACCTAAGCTGATCTTTTTTCTAGCGGTTTTTCTCGGAATCGTAGAAACAGGGGCTGGGTTGGTTGTCCCGCTTTTCACAAGATCATTAGTGGACCAGCTTGCCCAATCAGCATTGGAGCTATCGGTTATTCTCTTGCTCGTTTTGGCATTTATTGCACAAACGATTTCCTCTGGGTTCTCCTATTATCTGATGACTTATATCGGTGAGTACATTGTCGCTTCCATTCGAAAAAGGGTTTGGAATCATATTATTCATTTGCCGATTCCTTATTTCGATGAGCATGAGTCCGGGGAAACGATGAGTCGTGTCTCACAAGATACGACGACGGTCAAAACGTTGATTACTCAGCATTTAATTACTTTTTTCACAGGAATCATTTCGATCATTGGAGCTGTGACCATTCTCTTAATCATTGACTGGAAAATGACGCTAATTATGATTACCTCTGTTCCGATTGCCATCTTGGTCATTATGCCTTTAGGACAAAAAATGTACAAAATTTCAAAAGCAACGCAGGATGAAATGGCCTCATTTACAGCCAATTTAGGAAGGGTTCTCGCTGATATCCGCCTCGTAAAAGCGTATCATGCTGAGAATACAGAGACTGAAAAGGGGAATAAGGGAATCCAGCATTTATTTCAGTATGGATTGAAGGAAGCCAGAATCCTTGCTGTTATTTCTCCATTTATGACTTTTATTATGATGCTTGTGTTAGTTGTGCTCATTGGTTACGGAGGGGTCCGGGTCGCTTCTGGCGCTTTATCAGCGGGATCGCTTGTAGCAATCATCATCTACATGTTTCAAATTGTCGTTCCTTTTAGCCAAATGGCCACCTTTTTCACAGCCTTTCAAAAGGCTATGGGGGCAACAGAAAGAATTCAAGGGATTTTATCGACTGAACAGGAACCTACATCCATACCGTCTGAGGTGGAGAATGCAGCAGAACCGATTATTTTCCAAGATTTATCCTTTGCTTATAAGGAAAATGAACCTGTTTTAAAGAATGTATCGTTTGTAGCTCCTCCAGGAAAGACCACCGCCTTTGTGGGACCAAGTGGCAGTGGGAAAACAACCCTATTTGCATTACTGGAACGTTTTTATCAGGCCTCTGCTGGAGAAATCCTGCTAGGAGACAAGAATATTCAGCAGTTCAACTTAACCTCATGGAGAAGCCAAATTGGTTATGTCTCACAGGAAAGTCCGATTATGTCTGGAACGATTCGTGACAATATCACGTACGGGGTGAATCGTGAGGTGACAGAGGATGAAGTGATAGAAGCTGCAAGGTTAGCGAATGCCTTGGAATTTATCAAGCGCTTGCCTCATGGCTTTGAGACAGAGGTAGGGGAGCGGGGAATTAAGCTTTCTGGAGGGCAAAGACAGCGAATTGCAATTGCGCGGGCCCTCATGAAGGACCCGAAAATTTTGCTCTTGGATGAGGCTACATCCAATCTTGATAGTGCTTCCGAGGAGCTCGTTCAAAAAGCGCTCCAGCATTTGATGAAGGGGCGGACCACCTTAGTCATCGCCCACAGACTTTCTACCGTCGTGGACGCAGATCAAATCATTGTTCTCGAACAAGGTGAAATCACAGGGGTTGGAACCCATCAGGAGCTATTGCAGAGTCATGAATTATATCAAAAGCTAGCAGCGCAGCAATTAAAGAATGAAAGATTCGTTGAACAAACGAATTAAAAGGAAGGGCAGTTGGAAGAGGATGAAAGATTATTCGATTGATTTAAAGGACGGACGAAAAATTGGGATAGCCGAATATGGAAAGCCTGACGAGATACCGGTTATGTTTTTCCACGGGACGCCGGGGTCTAGGCTTTTATATGAAGGGGATGATGAGGTTTCTATGAAACTAGGGGTTCGGCTCATCTCATTAGATCGACCCGGCTTTGGGGAGTCCACTCCGAAACCAAACCGGACGCTGTTGGACTGGCCGGATGATGTCGAAGAGGTGGCAGATTCCCTAGGATTGGGAAGGTTTTCGGTCATTGGTGTATCCGGCGGTGGGGCCTACGCAGCAGCATGCGCCTATAAAATACCGAATCGACTTTATTCCGTTGCGCTCGTTTCAAGCGCCACACCATTTGTCAATGGGAAGGCGCCCCAAACGATGATGCGTGCCAATAAAATTGCCTTTTTTCTTAGTCGAAAAGCACCTTGGCTGGTAAAGATGAGCTACAAGGCTCAGAAAAAACTACTAGAGGAGCAACCCGTTAAATTTATGCAGCATACGAAAGAAGGAAATAAGCATCTACATGAATGGGATCGCCAATTCCTGCAAACCGATGAGCAAGTACGTTCGCTGATGATGCATTTCGGGGAGGCGTTTAAATACTCGGTCGATGAATGTGCGAATGAACCCGCACTGCTTTCAAAGCCTTGGGGATTTTCATTTGGCGATATTCTAGCACCCGTTGACATTTGGCATGGGGAAGAGGATCAAATGGCGCCAGTCGTAGAAATGAAAAAGCATGCACCGACAGTACCAAACGGTGAAGCCCACTATATCCCAAAAGCGGGTCATTTCCTAACCGATGACGAAAAAATCTGGGAAGCGATTCTTCAAACCATCAAGGAGAAATGCTCAGAGTAACATGGTACCAGGTACCTGTCCACCTGAGGCGGACAAATCAAACAAAAAGTCCACGAACGGTACCAGGTACCAGCGGGAATGCTGGTACCTGGTACCGTTATTAAGTTCCATACCATTATACAAATTGCGGTTCGGTGAAGCCTTCCTGATAGATGCGGCTGATGATTGATTCAATGTCTGGCTCTTCGACGGTGAGGTCGGTAATATTATGAGTTTGTGAGATTTGGGTGATTAGCTCCGAAGCTGAGATTTCATCACGGTTGAACCTGATCCAGCGGCGATTGCCCTCCTGCTTGCATATCTCTCCACCACTGACATACAGCGGCTTCTGTGCTTCCTCTAGATCAACGACAAGCGTCCTCATCTTTCCAAAACGCTCCTTGACGGCTAAAATCTCTCCGTCATACACCTTCTGCCCATGGTCAATGAGCACCATTCGTTTACAAAGCTTCTCGATATCCTCCATGTCATGGGTCGTTAAAATCACCGTTACATTTCGTTCCCGATTGATTTCCTGAATAAAGGTTCTCATTTTCTCTTTGGCAACGACATCCAAGCCAATCGTTGGTTCATCCAAAAAGAGAATCGGAGGATCATGCAGAAGCGATGCCCCAATATCCGCCCGCATCCGCTGCCCAAGGGAAAGCTGCCGTACAGGCGTATTCAAAAATTCATCCAGCCCCAATATCTCCTTAAAAATATCCATATTTTCTTTATAACGCTGATCCGGCACACGATAAATCGCCTTCAGCAGCTCAAATGATTCAATCGTCGGCAGGTCCCACCACAGCTGTGTCCGCTGTCCAAAGACGACGCCGATGTTCTTCGCATTCTCCTGCCGATTTTCATAAGGAATAATTCCGTTCACCAAGACATTCCCAGCTGATGGAACAAGAATGCCTGTCAGCATTTTAATCGTCGTCGATTTCCCCGCCCCATTCGGACCGATATAGCCCACCATTTCTCCTTTTTCAATCGTAAAGCTGATGTCCTTCACCGCTTCTTTTTTGATAAATTCCCTTTTTACTAGACTTCTCAAGGCCCCCATGAACCCTGTTTCCCTTTTGGCAATGAGAAATTCCTTTTGCAGCCCGTTCACTTCAATAATCGACATCTATCTCACATCCTTCTAGCTACTGTACTGCATCAAATTCGCGATAGTACTCCTTCTATGAGCCCGTACTTTTATATCTTCTTAAGCCTAGCATCCAAATTAAATAGGAAATGACAAAGAATATGACACCTACAACCGGTGAAAAATAACCAATATAGTCTGGGAAGAAGGGTGTTTCTTTTTCCAAAATGACTGTCGTTGGAAAATAGTTCACAAACCCAAACGGAATCACAAAGGCCGTGACCCATTGGATAAATTTTGGGTAAATCACCAGTGGATAATAGGTTAAATTTCGCGCTGGGTACATGGCGACCCAGTAGAATTGTTCCGATTTCGTTGTCCAGAAGGCAAAGGCAGAAATAATAACGAGAAGCCCTCCTTGAATAAGGACGCCTCCTACAATCACTGCTAGTAAAAATAATATTTTCCCAATGCTCCAATCGATCTGCAGTTCAAGGCTAACCCAAACAAACGCAATGATACTAAAGAGAAACTGACCAAATGAGGCAACATCAAATTTCATTGCCATGAAATGGAAAAATGGATTAATTGGACGGACGAGAAAGCGGTCAAATGTTCCATTCAAAATGTATGTATCAAGGCTTCTAAAATGGAAAAATAAAATTATGCAAAATCCCCACGAAAGAATGGATAGTGCAAAAAGAAAAAGCATTTCATAAAAGTTCCAATCCCCAAGCGTCTGAAATTGATAGAGCATGACCCACATCGTAACAGCGGTTCCTGTGTAGGCTGTCACCATGCCGACAATTCTCATAACAAAGGCGAATCGGTATTGGAGCTGAGCCCGTATTCCTGCCGATACAAGCTTAAAATATAATCCGATGTATTTAGCAACGGCCATGATTTATCCCCCCTGTACAACCACTTTGTGGGATGCTTTGTTCCAGACAAATCTCAACACGAGGAAGCAGACAACCAACCAAAAAATCTGAATGCCAAAGGAGGTTAGAATTTCGGCTCCCTTAATCTCTCCAATAAAAATGGAAAGTGGAAGAAAGAAAATACTTTGGAAGGGCAGGTATACCGCAATCGTCTCGAGCCACGCAGGGAAGAACCAGAGCGGAATGACAGACCCTGATAATAGCGACATCGCAAAATAAAAGATATCCTCAATTCCGCCTGTTTCCACAAGAAAAAAGGTTAATAAACCAAATGTCATTTCAATACAATAACGAATCAAAAAACCGAGAAAGGCCGCCAGAATAAAATAGACCCAGGTGATCCAATCCGTGGGCAGGGCCAAATTCAAAAAGAGAAAGATTAGTATATAGAGAGGCAGCAGCGCCGTGATCATATAAAAGGCGACACTGCCAAAATCGGCAAACAGATACCTGAGAGGAACATCAAAGGGTCTCATTAATTCAAGTGAAATATCACCCGTACGTACCTTCTCCTGTATCTCCCATAACGGAGTACCAGCCTCATTAACTCCATCCAAGAATTGACTGGCAACAATATAGGTAAGCATGGCCGTAAAGGTCACACCTCCAGCTTCTTCCCGTCCTGCGTAAAGGGCTGTCCAAATCGAACCCCACATTAATAAAAAAATCAGGTTTGAGCCCGTTCTTGACCATACTTCAAACCGATACACACTTGAACGTAGGAAAGCTTTTCTTGTGAATATCCAGTACATGCTGAGTTGTCCCATCTTACACCTCAATACATTTTAGATTTTTTTGACTATTTAATATATTAACATATGAATAGTAAAAATGGCTATCCTCTCGGGATAGCCACAAAATTATATAGAAAGTTCCTCTATTTCAGCCTCAATCTTTTCCTTATGGGCCGTCACAACGGAAAAGTCCATTGCCTCGATATAAATTGCTTCAAGCTGATCACGCAGGGACTTTGCGTGGGCTAAATAAGAAATAGCTTCCTTCATCCTCGCCTTATAGTTCTGGGAAAGATGGGTGATTTTATCTGCAAATCGCTCATCGGTTCTCTCATCGATAATCGTCCCGTACATCTCAATGATTTCATCACCTTCACGGGAAGGAAAGTATTCATGGGGTGCCGTACTATCAAAGATTGCAATGCCAAGCTCTCGGAATATAACCATATCGATGCTGTGAGGATCGAACCCACAATGATAGATTTCTACATCAAATCCTCGTGACCGCCCTTCGGCAGCAAGCTTCTTCAGCATCGTTGATTTTCCCGAACCCGGTCTGCCTTTGATGAAATAACGCTTTTCCAGGTCCTCCGTTAGATTCGGAACAAAGTCAACAGCCCCTTTCGGTGTGGCCGCGCCCAAGAAGCGATGCTTCACCTTGGCAGACTTGTTGAAGCTTGTCGTTCCGAAAAAGGATTGAATTAAATGTTTTGTCAGGTCATTAGCTTTTTCAAAATTCATATTTTGGATGTAAACCTTCTCCCACTCATCATGGACCTTGAGAGCTTTTGCAAAGGTTTGATAAGCGTTGCCAAAGGCTTCACTGATTTGTTCATTTAGCTCAATGATTCTTTGTTTCTGCGAAGCTAGCTTTTTTGAATCCCATGCCTCACCAAGATTGACATACTCCTCAACCGCCCCAGGGACCTTAGGCTCAATCACATGGGGTGCCGTTCCGTCTACAATTCCAACCTTTAAATCTGAAATGATCACCCCATCAACCGAGTTGTTATCTGAGGAGCAATGCAAATATTCGATATCGAAGCCCTTTTCGACCCACTTTGAGCCAATCTCCTTCATTAAGGTTGATTTTCCTGTACCTGGACCACCTTTTAAAATAAAGATTCTATCCAGTTCCTTTAGACATTCATCGTACAAGCTGAAAAATCCTCTGGCCGTGTTTCCACCTGCATAGTAATTGATGATCTTCCCAGTCACATTCCCACTTCCTTTTTAAGTTCTCTTGGGATTTTTCTATCCTTTTATCTATATGCAGGAAATGTGAGTTAGGTGTATGCCTAGCCGGGGGTATCAATTCCCCTTCGTTAAGTCAGCAATCAGTGCAGATGTAGCCTCCTGTAAATCCTTCACCCTCAACTCCATTTGGATGCCAATTTTTCCACCGCTTACCACAATCGCTTCAATGACCGCCGCATGTTCATCAATAAAGGTTGGATAGTTCTTTTTCATCCCGATCGGAGAACAGCCTCCACGAATATAACCGGTCCATTTCTGAATATCCTTCACAGGGATCATCTCAATTTTTTTCTCACCTGCCGCCTTAGCAGCCTTTTTCAAATCCAGTTCTTCCTCCACTGGAACGATAAAAACATATAGATTTTTGCTTAATCCTTGGGCAACAAGGGTTTTAAAAACCATTTTCGGATCCCGATTGATTTTTTCCGCGACAGAAACCCCGTCAATTTTTCCGTCCTTGCTTTCATAGGTGATCAGTTCATAGGGGATTTTCTTCGAATCGAGAATTCGCATGGCGTTCGTTTTACTAATCTTCATGTTCAGGACCTCTTTTTACCTTTTTAATAAATCTTATCAAAAATCCGCTCCATGTTAAAATCCGTTTGATATAGAATAATACCTAATGAAACCTTATAATAGTACTATAATCATAGATTTGGAGGAATACTTATGAGCGCTGGTTCGAAGAGTAGTAAAGAAGAAACAAGGCTTTTGACCTCTATCAAACAGACCATTTCATCCACTATTACCCTACTATTATTCCTGTCTCTCGGAATGGGGGTTATTTTAGGATTGATTATTAAAGCCATAACCGGACATGGTAGTATGTTTAGTATCATACTCGTTTGTGTTGCCTTCAATATTGTCCTCGGTATTTTGTTATTTATGCTGATCTCGAAATCCATTAAGAGGTCTGCCAAGGGCTTTACTGAAGTATTAGAAGCTGTCAGTACGGGAAAGCTCAATATTTCCTCAACGGCAACAGGAAATAACAAACTGCTAAATAAAATTCAGACTCATCTTCATGCAGTAGCAGAGGACATGCATTCTGTCATCTCTGGGACAACTAGTTTAACGAAATCGATTATTGAATCATCCATTGATATGACGGAAAAGGTCCAAATTGTTACCGAATCAATCAATGGTGTGTCGCAAACCATCGATGAAATTGCGACAGGTGCTTCAAAGCAAGCGACTGAAGCAGAAAATAGTGTCCAAATCATGGAGAATCTTTCTCAGCAAATTAGCATCGTTTCGAAAAATTATGACTCAATCATTCAAGAAACAGACCATGTGAATGATTTAAATAAATCAGGCCTGTATACCGTTCAAACATTAAGAGAGAAATCTGAAGTGCATAATGATGCCTTCGAAAAAATCTCCATGGCTGTCGGTAATTTAGCAAAAACGCTTGCTAATATTGAAACATTTGTTAGCTCCATTAAAGATATTGCCGATCAAACGAACCTGCTTGCACTCAATGCAGCCATCGAAGCTGCCCGTGCCGGCGAAGCAGGAAAGGGATTTGCAGTTGTAGCGGATGAAGTAAGAAAGCTTGCGGACGAAAGCAAAGGTTCAACTGAAGAAATTAGCAATTTGATGATGAGCATTGAAGAGGATTCGAGAGAAGCAATTGCAGCCATGAATTCAGCTAAAATTGTCTCACAGCAGCAGGCTGATGCGGTCAATCAGACAGATTCCTCCTTTAAGGAAATCGCCAAGGCTATTGATGCCATTACCATGAAAATTAATGATATGAATGACGCGATCCGGCAAATGGAGTCTGGGAAGGATCAATCGATTTCCGCTATAAAAAATACTGCTGTCATTTCCGAACAAACAGCAGCTGCTAGCGAGGAGCTTGCAGCAACAGTAGAATCTCAATTAAACGTATTTGAGGAGATGAGAAGAACGGCTGAAAACTTAAGCGCCTTGTCCAACGATATGAATGAAAGACTAAAAAAATATAACTTGTAACAGCTATCAAAGACCAGATTGGTTGATTCAATCTGGTCTTTTTAAATGGATGTTTTTTTGAGATTGTGGTTCCGGAATGTCCAAAAAAAACTACACCGCCCCCTTCTGCCTTTGGGCATGAACGAGGTCCGCATAGAAGCCCTTCCTCTCAATCAATTCCTGATCCGTTCCTTTTTCAATCACTTCCCCATCCTTCAATACGATGATGAGGTCAGCGTTTTGAATGGTATTCAGCCGATGGGCAATGACAAAGGAGGTTCTTCCAGCCATTAACGTCTTTAAGGCTTCAGAAATTTTCAGTTCTGTAATGGTATCAATGCTACTCGTTGCCTCATCCAATATAAGAAGAGCAGGATCCGCCAGCATCGCCCTGGCAATGGAAAGCAGCTGCCTCTGGCCATGGCTTAAATCACTTCCCTCTGTGCTCAAAACGGTGTCGTACCCTTTTGGAAGCTTCATGATAAAATCGTGAGCATTAGCTCTTTTGGAAGCCTCCACTACTTCATCATCTGTTGCTTTCAGGTTTCCATAACGGATATTTTCTCTCACGGTTGTACGAAAAAGAACCGAATCCTGCAGGACAAAAGCCATCTGTTGACGTAGACTTTCTCTCTTGATTTTCTTTATATCAAGCCCGTCAACCAAAATCACACCATCATCCGCATCATAAAAGCGGGATAATAGGGAAATAATCGTTGTTTTGCCCGCTCCCGTTGGTCCAACTAGGGCAACCATTTCACCAGGAGAAGCATGGAAGGATACATCCCGTAACGTCGCCAGCTCTTGATCATAGGAAAAGGAAACATGCTCAAAGGCAATCTCTCCTTTTAAAGTAGCAATCTCTCTTGCCTCCGATTCATCCTTGGCTTCCATCTCTTCATCCATGATTTGAAATACCCGTTCCGCACCAGCAACAGCAGATAGAATCATATTAAACTGATTCGCTAAATCATTCAGGGGGCGGGTAAATTGACGTGCATAGGTCGTGAAGGTGACGATTACACCAATGGAGACAGCTCCTTTTAGAGCTAGTACTCCTCCCACCCCTACAATGATCGTAAAACTGACGTTATTGAGCATGTTCATGAGCTTTGGTATGAGGCCCGAATAGCTTTGTGCCCAGTAGCTAGAGGTGCGGAGCGCTTCATTTTTTCCCTCAAACTCCTCAATTACACGCCTTTCCTGGGAGTACATCTTGATGATTTTTTGCCCAGAAATGGCTTCCTCAATGTAACCGTTCATATCGCCCAATGTTTTTTGCTGTTCCTTAAAATACTTGCCTGTCCGATTGGTAATCCATTTCATCCCCGCAAACAATGCGGGAACAATTAATAGCGTCAGAACCGTTAATAATGGACTGAGCCACAGCATGACAATGATTGTACCTATAATCGTTAAGGTGCTTGTAACAACCTGGATAATAGCTGAATTCAGCGTCCGACTGACATTTTCCATATCATTTGTCAGGCGACTCATTAATTCGCCGTGCTGACGTTTTTGATAAAAGGAGATAGGTAGCTTTTGAAGATGGGAGAACAATTGGTTTCTCATCACAAACACAACATTCTGGGCGATTCCAATCATCCAATAGTTCTGGAAAAAAATCGCTCCTGACTGCGCTAAATATATCAGGGTGAGCCATAGAAGCATAATAAATAGCTCCTTCCCACCCGAGCCAGCTATCACGTCATCCACTGCGACTCCCATCAAATACGGACCGATTAAGGAAAGGACCGAACTCATGATCAGCATGACCATCACAAGAATAAATAAAGCCTTTTCCTTCGCCATATAACCCCATATTCTTCTCAAGGTGGTACTCATATTTTGCGGTTTTTTCTGCTTAGCCAATTTTCCCCACCTCCGCCTGTTCTGCCTGCGATGTATAGATCCTTTGATAATAGCTGCTGTCCCTAAGAAGTGTGCTGTGATCCCCCGTTGCGATAAGCCTTCCCTCTTGGAGAAGAAGGATTTGATCCGCATCCTTCACTGAACTAATTTTTTGAGCGATGATGAATACGGTACAG
>DLCS01000121.1:14555-16260 GCA_002480735.1 Bacillaceae bacterium UBA7792
TGATGAATACGGTACAGCTTTGTTTTTTCAATGTTGCAAGAATGCTCGCTTCGGTTCGGGCATCCAAAGCACTTGTACTATCATCTAACAGCAGGATGCTCGGTTTTCTAACGAGAGCTCTCGCAATCGAAAGCCTCTGCTTCTGGCCGCCTGAGAAGTTCACCCCTCGTTGACCAATGAGCGTGTCATACCCTTCAGGCAAGGTCAGAATGAAGTCGTGAATTTCCGCCATTTTGGCCGCCTCTATGACGTCATCGATGCTCGCATCCTCCTTCCCCCAGCAAATATTCTCTCGTATGGTTCCTGAAAAAAGATGGGCCTCCTGCGGAACAAGGCCAATTTGGCTTCGAAGGTACTCCGTTGGAATCCGGTCAATCTCTTTCCCGTCTATAAAAACCTCACCCGATGTGACCTCATATAAACGTGGAATTAAATGAAATAAGGTGGATTTCCCTGAACCGGTTTCTCCAAGAATTCCGACCATTTCGCCCGCCTTCACGGATAGATTAATATCATTCAACACCCACTGATCTTGATAGCGAAATGATACATGATGAAAATCAACCGCACCTTCTACGCTTTCCTTAATAACAGACTTTGACTTGATTTCTTTCGTCTCCTCAGCGAGCACCTCTCCTATTCTTGTAGAAGAAGCCTTTGCCCTAGAGTAGTTCATCATTAAAAAAGAAAAGATTGTAAAGGAGAACATGATTCTTGTCGCATAGTTAATGACCGCTACAATCTCGCCTGCTTTCGCACCTCCAGTAGACAGTTCCAAATGACCGTACCAAAGAATGACCATCATGGCAGCATTCATCCCAAAAGTCAAAATTGGCATGGTCAGTTCCATGATTTGCAGCGCTTTCTTGTTGTCGTTCATTAACGAAGTGTTTACTTTTTTAAATCGCTCCTCCTCAAAGCCTTCTCGTGCATATACTTTCACAAGCCTAATCCCTAGTAGATTCTCACGAATGACCCGATTCACGGTATCTAGCTTTCTCTGAACCCGTTGAAATAGGATTACGCCCTTACGTAGGATCCATAAGGTAATCAACAATAAAAATGGAACGGAGAGCAATAATAGGTTTGCGAGCTTCACATTCACTGTATAAGCCATAATCATCGCCCCGATAATAAATAACGGCGCTCTTAATGCAATTCTCAGCCCCATATATATGAAGTTTTGAATCTGCGTCACATCATTCGTCAGCCTTGTAATCAAGGATGAGGTCGGGAATTTTTCAAACTGATGAATGGCAAATTCCTGGATTTTTTTGAATAAACCCTTTCTCATATCATAACCGGCACCCTGGCTAACCTTCGCAGCATAAAAGGAATTGATGACTCCACCAGCAAAATTCAAGGCCGATAACCCCAGAAGGATACCGCCCCACCAATAAACAACAGAAAGTTCCCCTGCGACAATACCGTCATCAATAATGATCCCCATAATCACAGGCTGGAATAGCTCCACGACAAGCTCAAATATCGTAAAAAATAAGGCAATCCACATAGCCAACCGATATGGATGCATGAAGCGAAAAATAATTTTCATCTCAATTCCCCCGAATTCATTCCCATTTACCTCTGATAACTATCCAACATATAGAAAAATTCCTTCAAAAACTCATAGAAAAGCCTTTCGGTCGGCAGTAGCTGACGTTCTTTTGGAATAATGACCCCAACCGAGCGGGTCACCCTTGGC
>DLCS01000003.1:0-282 GCA_002480735.1 Bacillaceae bacterium UBA7792
ACACGTACGTATAAGGCTAATGTCAACAGCCAGTGTTAACAAGCTTTCAGATAAAAATAATCGATGCGGTTAAAGAGGTGCTAGTATATGAAACAAAGTATGATGCTTATTCCAACGCTACGTGAAGTGCCAGCTGATGCAGAAATTAAGAGCCATCAATTATTGCTTCGTGCAGGCTTTATGAGACAAAATGCAAGCGGGATTTACAGCTATTTACCACTTGGAACAAGGGTTTTACAAAAGGTCGAGCAAATTGTTCGGGAAGAAATGAACGCAGCTGGT
>DLCS01000003.1:487-674 GCA_002480735.1 Bacillaceae bacterium UBA7792
AAGAAATGAACGCAGCTGGTGCGGTCGAGCTATTGATGCCAGCCCTTCAACAGGCAGAGCTGTGGCAGGAATCTGGCCGTTGGTATACATATGGTCCTGAGCTTATGCGTATGAGGGACCGTCATGAACGAGAGTTTGCCCTTGGTGCCACCCATGAAGAGGTGATTACGAGCCTTGTCAGGGATGA
>DLCS01000003.1:746-5028 GCA_002480735.1 Bacillaceae bacterium UBA7792
TTCTCACGAGAGCCTTGATCAGGTGTACGAGCAAATTTTCCAAGCCTATTCCAATGTTTTTAGACGCTGTGGCCTTGATTTCCGTGCGGTCATTGCCGACTCAGGGGCGATGGGTGGAAAGGACACCCACGAGTTTATGGTGTTATCTGATGTAGGTGAGGATACAATTGCTTATTCTGATACATCGAATTATGCGGCTAATATCGAAATGGCTCCAGTGATCAATACGTATGAAAAAGAAAACGAGCCGGCTAAGGAATTAGAAAAGGTATTAACGGAAAATCAGAAGACGATTGAAGAGGTTTCAAGCTTCCTTCAGGTAGAGACAAGAAAATGCATCAAATCACTCCTTTTCAAAGTGGATGAGCAATATGTATTAGTACTCGCTCGTGGCGACCATGAAGTGAATGATATTAAGCTGAAAAATCTTTTTGAAGCCAGTGTAGTGGAGCTTGCATCTGCAGAGGACACGAAGGAAATTCTCGGCTGTCCAGTTGGTTCGTTGGGACCCATTAATGTAGAGAATGTCGAGATTGTTGCGGATGAAGCTGTCCGTTATGTTGTCAATGGTGTTTGCGGTGCGAACGAGGACAACTACCATTATATCAATGTCAATGCGGAACGTGATTTCAAAGTAAGTCGCTATGCCGATCTCCGCTTTATTCAAGAAGGCGATCCGTCCCCTGATGGAAAAGGGAAAATTCTGTTTGCCAAGGGCATTGAGGTTGGTCACGTCTTCAAGCTTGGCACTCGTTACAGTGAAGCAATGGGTGCAACCTATCTTGATGAGAATGGTAAGGCAAAGCCAATGATTATGGGCTGCTATGGCATCGGTGTTTCAAGAACGATGGCTTCTGTTGCTGAGCAATTTAACGATGACAAAGGACTTGTGTGGCCAGCAAATATCGCTCCATACGAGCTGCACTTAATAGCGATTAACTTAAAGGATGAAGCCCAAGCTTCCTTAGCGGAGGAATTATACTCCCTATTTAACGCCAATCGTTTCGAAGTATTATTCGATGATCGGGCAGAACGCCCAGGGGTCAAATTCGCCGATTCCGATTTAATAGGCCTGCCTCTACGAATCACTGTTGGGAAGAAGGCTGCTGAAGGAATTGTCGAACTAAAGGTAAGAAAAACAGGTGAAATGATTGAAATCCATAAGGATGACTTACTCGATAAGATAAAAGAATTACTGCCTACCTTGTAGGAGGACGGGGTCCCTTGAAGAGGGGCCCTATTTTTTTTGATGGCTCTGTTATTTTTGATTGTCGAACTTGACATCGCCTTATTGTTAAGAAATTACTTGACGTGTTCCTGATAATTGTTTTTGTGAAAAGGGAAATCTAGCATCGTTTGTTTATGTTATAATGATGTTCGTACTAGATAGATTAGTTGATAGAGAGGAGAGAAAGTGGATGAGCGGTGCCTCGGAGAAGAAAGAAGCATTTCAACACTTGCTCCAGCAAATACAATTAACAGATGACCGTGTAGTGACTCATTTTCACCATGCGGAAATTGATAAGGTCGTTGTTGAAAGAAAAGCAAAAAAATGGCATTTTTATTTTAGTATGGATGAAATACTACCTTTTAAAGTATTTGAATTATTTACCTCGAAGCTTGAGAAAGCTTTCGCTCATATTGCCCGAACTTCCTATTCTTTTCAAGTAAAACATCCCAATATACATGAACAATTGATGATCGATTATTGGAATTATTGTATTGGGCAGCTTGAGGGAATCGCCCCACCCTACCAAAAACTCTTAAATGAACAGCTTCCAAACATCGTTGGAAACAAAATGATTGTGAAGGTCAGCAATGAATTAGAGGAAATGACCATCAAGAAAAAGTATGGGGAAATGATCTCTGATATTTATCATCAATGTGGCTTCCCAAGCTTTATCATTGACACTGAAATCCAAGAGGATATGACTAACAAACAATACGAACAGTTTCTTGAAGCGAAACAGAAAGAGGATCAGGAAAGAGGTTTTCAAGCGCTGATGGAATTAGAGAAGCAGGAAGCTGAGAAGGATGCAGGAGGAGAGGTTCCTTCGGGGCCATTGACCATTGGCTTAACCATCAAGGATGATGGGGAGTTCCGCAGACTGATCGATATTGTTGACGAGGAACGAAGGGTGGCAATTGAAGGCTATGTCTTTTTTGCCGAAACAAAGGAATTGCGGAGTGGAAGAACGCTGTTAACCTTTAAAATTACCGACTATACAAGCTCGATTATCGTCAAAATGTTCTCCAGGGACAAGGAGGATGCCGCTCTCTTTGAAAAGGTGAAAAAAGGCATGTGGCTCAAGGTGAGAGGAAGTATTCAAAACGATACTTTCGTCCGCGACTTAGTTATGATCTGTAACGATATTAACGAAGTAAAGCCGATTGAAAGAAAGGATACAGCACCAGAGGGAGAAAAACGAGTCGAGCTCCATCTGCATACACCAATGAGTCAAATGGATGCCGTTAGCTCAGTCGGAAGCTTAGTCGCCCAGGCGAAAAAGTGGGGACATAAGGCGATTGCCATTACGGACCATGCGGTGGCTCAGTCCTTCCCTGAGGCCTATAGTGCAGGGAAGAAGCATGATATTAAGATTCTTTATGGAATAGAAGCGAATCTCATCGATGATGGTGTTCCGATTGCCTACAATGATGCACATCGACTACTAGCAGAGGACACGTACGTAGTGTTTGACGTCGAGACAACGGGTTTATCAGCAGTCTATGATACAATCATTGAATTAGCGGCAGTGAAAATCAAAAACGGCGAGATCATCGACCGTTTTGAAGCCTTTGCTAATCCACATCACCCATTATCAGCGACCACGATTGACTTAACAGGAATTACAGATGATATGGTCAAGGATGCTCCTGATGTGGAAGTGGTGTTGAAAGACTTCTACGAATGGACAGGCGATGCTATCTTTGTGGCGCATAACGCATCCTTTGATATGGGCTTCTTAAATGTCGGATACAAGAAGATTGGCTTGGAAAAGGCAAAGAACCCCGTTATTGATACGTTAGAGCTTGCTCGCTTCCTTCATCCTGAAATGAAAAACCATCGTCTCAATACGTTGGCTAAGAAATTCAACGTTGAACTAACCCAGCATCACCGGGCGATTTATGATGCGGAAGCGACAGGCTATATCCTATTGATTCTATTGAAAGAGGCACTTGAAAAAGGGATTACGTATCACGATGACCTCAACAATAATATGGGAAAAGGCAATGCCTATCAGCGGGCTCGTCCTTCCCATTGTACTTTACTTGCTCAGAACGAGGTTGGATTAAAGAATCTCTTTAAGATTATCTCAATTTCACATATTGATTATTTCTATCGGGTTCCAAGAATTCCACGTTCTGTTTTACAGAAATATCGTGAGGGCATCATCGTTGGATCTGGCTGTGATAAAGGCGAAGTATTTGAAGGCATGATGCAAAAAGCATTTGAAGAAGTAGAGGAAATCGCTCGCTTCTATGATTATATCGAGGTGCATCCAAAAGAAGTGTACGCTCATTTAATCGAGCTGGAGCTTGTGCAAAATGAAAGCAAGCTTGAAGATATTATTAAAAATTTAGTTAAGCTTGGTGAAAAGCTGGATATTCCAGTAGTAGCAACGGGAAATGTTCATTATTTAGACCCAACTGATGCTATGTTTAGACAAATACTTGTTGGCTCTCAAGGTGGTGCAAACATCTTAAATCGATCCAAACTACCTGAGGTGCATTTTAGAACAACGAATGAAATGCTAAAAGAATTTGATTTCTTAGGACCAGATCTAGCTAAAGAAGTTGTTGTGACGAATGCACAAAAAGTAGCTGATAGCATTGGAGATGTTAAGCCGATTAAGGATGATTTATATACACCAAAAATTGAAGGCTCAGATGATGAAGTAACCAATTTAACGTATGAAATGGCTCATCATATTTACGGTGAGGAGCTACCCGAAATTGTAAAAGCTCGAATTGAAAAAGNNCGGGAAATGTTCATTATTTAAATCCCAATGACAAGATTTATCGAAAAATCTTGGTGAATTCACAAGGTGGAGCCAATCCACTTAATCGCCATCAGCTCCCTGATGTACATTTTCGTACAACCAATGAAATGCTTGATGCATTCTCCTTCTTAGGTGCTGACAAGGCGAAGGAAATTGTCATTACAAATACGAATAAAATTGCAGATATGATCGAAACCATTAAGCCTATTAAGGATGACCTATACACTCCAAAAATTGAAGGAGCAGAAGAGGAAATCCGCTCGATGAGCTATAAGCGT
>DLCS01000103.1 GCA_002480735.1 Bacillaceae bacterium UBA7792
TTTTACTCCTCAGAGCTGTGAAAAAAGTAAGGTATTCTGGTCTCATGAAAGACCGATACCTTACTTTCAATAAAAACTAGTTTTGTTCGTCAAAAGGAATTGTTGCATCTAGAATGGCTGCTTCAAGCTCCTGTGTATACTGGTCTTTTGTTTCGTTACTCCAAGAAAAATAATCACTCATATACTTTATGACTTGTTCCTTATGCGTCTTCACCGCAGAAATATCGAATAGAATCGCTCCTGTACGTCGATTTAAGAAATCGATCGGGGTAGCTACCATTTCATGCTCTAATGCATATTGAAGCTTCGCATAAAGGGTAATCGGTAATTGATATTCCTTAGCAGTCTCTGCACCTTTTTCCGCGATATCAAATACATGTTGAACATTTGATCCGTATCTTAAAGCTAGTTGAGCTGCTTCCTCTTTTGTTAGCCCTTTGCCTTGACCAGCTTTTGTTTGGTCATTAACGAACTGGTCAAATTTTTCAGCACCACCGACATCTCCACCGGAAATTGGCAGATGTCTTGTTTGACAATCCTTGAGATTTAAGTTGTATTCTGCCTTCAATTTTTTCGCAAGTAAATCCGTAATGGTTTCGGCCATTTTCCGATAGCCGGTTAATTTACCACCAGCAATGGTGATCAAGCCTGATTGTGATTCCCAAATTTCATCCTTACGGGATATTTCTGATGGGTCCTTTCCTTCTTCCCAAATTAACGGACGTACCCCCGCCCAACTGGATTCAATATCATCCTTTGTTATTTTCATATCTGGGAACATATAATTGATTGCTTTAATAAGGTAATCGCGATCAGCTGAGCCCATTTTCGGAGTGGCTGCATCCTCATCAAAAAATGTGTCTGTCGTTCCCACATACGCTTTTCCCTCTCTCGGAATAGCGAAGACCATGCGGCCGTCTGGCGTGTCGAAATATACAGCCTGCCTTAATGGGAATCTCGATTGATCGATGACCACATGGACGCCTTTCGTTAGCCTTAATACCTTACCCGATTTTGAATGATCCTTTTCCCGAATCCGATCAACCCAAGGACCAGTGGCATTGACAATCTTTTTGGCACGTACTTCGTATCTTTCTCCAGTCAATTGGTCAACTACTTGAACCCCTACAATTTTACCATTGTCATAAATTAATTCATCGACCTTCGAATAATTGAGAGCAACGGCACCCTTTTCTACGGCAGCTTTCATCACCTCAATCGTGAGACGAGCATCATCTGTACGGTATTCAACATATACACCGCCACCCTTTAGGTTTTCCTTCTTAACAAGCGGCTCTCTCTTTAATGTTTCTTCAGGTGTAAGCATCGTTCTTCTTTCATTTCTCTTAACGCCGGCCAACGTGTCATATACACTTAATCCAATCGAGGTCGTAAATTTTCCAAAAGTGCCACCCTTATGAAAGGGAAGGAGCATCCATTCAGGGGTTGTTACATGTGGTCCATTTTCGTAGACAATCGCCCTTTCTCTTCCCGTTTCAGCAACGATCTTAACTTCAAATTGTTTTAGGTAGCGAAGCCCACCATGTACAAGCTTCGTAGAACGGCTAGACGTTCCTGCTGCGAAATCCTGCATTTCAACAAGCCCGATTTTCATCCCGCGGGTGGTAGCATCCAGTGCAATACCCGCTCCTGTTATTCCCCCACCAATAACAAGGACATCAAATTCCTCTGATTTTAACTGTTCGATCATTTTATCTCTATTTTTATTTGTAAATTTCATATGCGTTTTCTCCTTTTGCAATATAGATATAGTTTTTATCAAAAGAAAAAAAATAACCACAAAAAGCATCATCAAGGACGACGATGTTTTGTGGTTATTCTCATATCTCCTACCTACGTATTAACTTGAGGTTATTTTAACATATATTAATGTAGATGCAAACTTTTTCACTCAATCAAAATCCTTTTTTTTAAAGTTTACTTAAAAGCCATCGTAGCCTTTACTGCTTTTTTCCAGCCATCATATAATTTCTCGCGGGATTTGTCATCC
This sequence comes from Bacillaceae bacterium UBA7792, assembly GCA_002480735.1. Taxonomy (GTDB): domain Bacteria; phylum Bacillota; class Bacilli; order Bacillales; family Cytobacillaceae; genus Robertmurraya; species Robertmurraya andreesenii. The sequence goes on from DLCS01000103.1 coordinate 2,012, forward strand.
ATTTGAGGTGTAAACGTCTTATCAATTGCCCACTGCTTAGCAATCTCTTCTTCACTTTCCCAATAGCCGACTGCTAATCCTGCTAAATAAGCGGCGCCTAAAGCTGTTGTTTCACTGACTTGTGGTCTTTCAACTGGAACATTTAAAATATCTCCCTGGAAGCCCATGAGGAAATTATTCTTTACTGCTCCTCCGTCTACACGTAGTGTTTTAAGCTGGATGCCTGAATCTGCCTCCATCGCAGAAAGAACATCCTTTGTTTGATAGGCAAGGGATTCTAATGTAGCACGGATGAAATGCTCCTTTGTGGTACCTCTTGTTAATCCAAACACTGAACCGCGTACATCACTATCCCAGTAAGGAGTACCAAGTCCTACAAATGCAGGTACTACATACACTCCTTCTGTAGAATCAACCCTTGCAGCGTATGCTTCACTTTCCTTCGCATCCTTGAACATTCTTAAGCCATCACGGAGCCATTGTATAGCTGAGCCTGCCACAAAAATACTTCCTTCAAGGGCATATTCCACTTTGCCATCTAGTCCCCATGCAATTGTCGTAAGAAGTCCATTTTCAGATTTAACTGCTTTCTCTCCTGTATTCATCAGCATAAAGCAGCCAGTTCCATACGTATTCTTAGCCATTCCTTCTTGGAAGCAGGCCTGACCAAATAGCGCTGCTTGCTGGTCGCCAGCTGCTCCTGCAATCGGAATTTCTTGACCAAAGAAGTGATGTGGAATCGTTTTTGCATACACTTCAGAGGATGGTCGTACCTCTGGAAGCATCGAAGCAGGTACCGTTAAAATGTCAAGAAGCTCCTGATCCCATTTTAATTCATGAATATTATACATAAGCGTACGTGACGCATTAGAATAATCCGTTACATGGGCTTTGCCACCTGATAATTTCCAAATTAACCAAGTATCAATTGTTCCAAAAAGCAGCTTGCCTTGTTCAGCTTTTTCCCTTGCACCTTCCACATGATCAAGAATCCATTTTACCTTCGTACCTGAGAAATACGCATCAATAAGGAGACCTGTTTTCTCACGGAAAAGATCGTTATAGCCTTTTTCTTTTAGCTCTTCACAAATATCACTTGTTTGTCTAGACTGCCAAACGATAGCATTATAGATTGGTTTTTCCGTCTCTTTATCCCAAACAACTGCCGTTTCACGCTGATTTGTAATCCCGATTCCAGCAATTTGCTCAGGTTTAACATTTGATTCCGATAAAACGCTTGCAATCACGGATAAAATAGATCCCCAAATTTCATTGGCATTATGCTCAACCCAGCCTGGCTTAGGAAAGTACTGTGTGAACTCCTTTTGAGCAATGTGTACAATTTCCCCTTTTTGGTTAAAAAGAATCGCTCTTGAACTAGTTGTGCCTTGATCTAAAGATAAAATATATTTTTCCATGATGAATCCTCCTCTTTATTTTTTATTACTTATCATATCATTTATCTTTTAATAAGCTTGCTTTTTACTCATAGCATAAGCAGCTAAAAGAAATACTAATGACACAGCCACTACAATCCAGAATGAACTAGTAAGACTTCCAACAAATAGTGCTTTATATATTACCGCTCCCAAAGCTCCTCCTAAGATTGGTCCTACAACCGGAATCCAAGCATAGCCCCAGTTAGAGCTTCCTTTACCTGGAATAGGCAAAATAAAATGCGCAATTCTAGGGCCTAAGTCACGGGCTGGGTTAATCGCATAACCTGTTGTACCACCAAGTGACATCCCGATGGCTACGATCAATAGTCCCACTGCAATCGGATTTAACCCTTCGGTAAATTTGTTCGCTCCAATAAATAATAGTCAAAGTACTAGAATAAAAGTACCAATCATTTCACTCAATAGATTTGAAAAAGTATGTGGAATTGCTGGACCAGTTGCAAACACTCCCAACTTCGTACCTGGGTCCTTTGTACCTTTCCAATGGGGTAAATAATGAAGAAATACGATAGTTGCTCCAAGAATGGCACCGATCATTTGTGCGAAAATATAACCTGGTACATCTACCCAAGGAAAGCTTCCATCAATTGCTAATCCGATGGTGACAGCGGGATTCAAATGAGCTCCACTAATAGAGCCAACGGCAAAAACTCCCATCGTAATCGCTAGGCCCCATGCGATGGTGACCACAATCCACCCAGAATTATTTGAATAAGAGCCTTTTAAGGAATTTCCTGCTCCAATCCCAGCCCCAAAAACAATCAAAATCATTGTGCCAATCAATTCTCCCATAAATGGTGTCATAGCTTTTCTCTCCTCTTCTATGATTATTAAAAAAATCGATAAAAAAAGGGAGAATACAACAGATCAACTCTTAATGTTTAATCCGTGTGATTCTCCCAATTCATATCACTTATTATTAACTTAGTGCTAGTATATATTCGTATGTAAACGTTGTCAACAACTTTTTTTTAGTTCTTCTCGTCCTCCCAAAGCTCAGTCTTTGAGGTTGTAATGGCCGTTGCTCCTGCTTTGAGCGCATTCTCAACGTCCTGCCTCGTTCTTATCAGCCCACCTGCTAGAATAGGTGTGTTAAGTCTTTCCTTCACTTCCTTTATCATCCATGGCATCGCCCCTGGCAAAACCTCGATATAATCAGGTTGTGTTTTTTCTATCAGTCTGTAGCTCTTTTCTAGGGCATGAGAATCCAACATAAAAACCCTTTGAACCGCAATTACTTTTTTTTGTTTCGCCTTAAGAATCACGTTGGATTTGGTCGAAATAATTCCATAAGGCTTATATTCCTGACAAATATACTCAGTCGCAAAATCATCGTTTTTGATCCCATGAATCATATCTATATGATAGATCATTTTTTTATTATGTGCCTTAGCCATTTGACTAATATTCTTCAATTGAGCAATATGCATTTCTAGAAATACTCCGTATTCAAATGGACTCTTTAGAAACAGTTCAAACTCCTTCATGCTACCTGACGCAGGTAATATTCTTTGATTCAACATGTCAACACCCTTGTTTCCTATTTCTTTGCTGCTGGCTTAAGAGCTGCCTTTCATAGACCTTAATATTGGCATGAATGAGCTCTAAGTAAGGCGTGCTTAACTGATGAGTCTCCGCATTTTCTAGCAAATATTTGAAAAAATGATCTGCTTCAGTTGGCAAGCCCTTCTCCATATCACGCTGCATGGACGACTTCATTTCATACTTCATATCTTTTATCTTACTCATCTGCTCATCAATCAATTCTGTTCCAACAGGTGCACCCATTTTCTCCATTACCGTAAAAACCTCTAGTAGTACTTTCTCCACTACTCGGTATGCTCCCTCCACCTCTCGAATGGGGCCAATTGGGGCTCTCATCAAGGTTGTGACTCCAGACAGAACGGCAATGAACATATATTTATTCCACATTTCAGCAAGAATGTTCTCACTGTAAATAAAGCTTGCCTTTGTATTAGAGAATGATTCTTTCAGCCGCATGATTCGCTCTGTTTCCAACCCGCTTCTTTCCCCAAACACCAAATTATGTATTGGGCTTGTTTGAACAATTTTCCCATGTTCCGCTAAGGTTGTTTCGATGAAACAAAGCCCACCGAGTAT
>DLCS01000086.1:0-1267 GCA_002480735.1 Bacillaceae bacterium UBA7792
TTTCGAGCATATGAGGAGGTCCAAAAGATGTGGGAAAGTAAATTTGTAAAAGAAGGATTAACGTTTGATGACGTACTTTTGATTCCGGGTAAGTCAGAGGTTCTACCAAAAGATGTAAGCTTACAAGTTCATTTAACTGAGAAAATCAAGCTGAATATCCCTATTATAAGTGCTGGTATGGATACAGTAACCGAAGCTGAAATGGCGATAGCAATGGCTCGTCAAGGTGGAATGGGCGTCATTCACAAAAATATGTCGATTGAACAGCAGGCTGATCAAGTGCTAAAGGTCAAGCGGTCAGAAAGTGGGGTTATTACAGACCCATTTTTCCTTACGCCGGAGCATCAAGTTTATGATGCTGAGCATCTAATGGGGAAATACCGAATCTCTGGTGTACCCATTGTGAATAATGAACAGGAACAAAAATTAGTTGGAATCCTTACCAATCGTGACCTCCGTTTTATTCAAGATTATTCCATTATAATTTCCGATGTTATGACGAAGGAGAATCTTGTCACAGCTCCAGTTGGGACTACATTGGAAGAAGCGGAAAGCATTTTGCAGAAGTATAAAATAGAGAAGCTCCCACTCGTTGATGATAATGGTATATTAAAAGGATTAATTACGATCAAGGATATCGAAAAAGTAATTGAGTTCCCTAATTCTGCAAAGGACCAATCGGGCAGATTATTAGTTGGCGCGGCAGTAGGTGTGACAAAGGATACGATGAGACGTGCGGAGGCTTTAGTAAAGGCACAGGTTGATGCGATTGTGGTAGATACTGCACACGGCCATTCTCAAGGAGTCATCGATACGGTCAAGCAAATTAAAGAAGCCTTTCCGAATGTTGCCCTTATTGCAGGAAATGTAGCAACTGCTGAAGCAACAAGAGAGTTATTCGAAGCGGGTGCGGATATTGTGAAGGTTGGAATTGGACCTGGCTCTATTTGTACCACCCGTGTTGTAGCAGGGGTAGGTGTTCCCCAAATTACAGCTGTTTACGATTGCGCTTCAGAAGCTAGAAAGCACGGGAAGGCCATTATTGCAGATGGTGGAATTAAGTACTCTGGAGATATTGTGAAGGCATTGGCGGCTGGTGGCCATGCAGTCATGCTCGGAAGCCTGTTAGCAGGTGTTTCTGAAAGCCCTGGTGAAACGGAAATCTTCCAGGGGCGTAGATTTAAGGTGTACCGCGGGATGGGTTCCGTGGCAGCTATGGAAAAAGGGTCCAAGGACCGTTATTTCCAAGAGGATAACAAGAAATTTG
>DLCS01000086.1:1451-10722 GCA_002480735.1 Bacillaceae bacterium UBA7792
TAACAAGAAATTTGTTCCCGAGGGAATTGAAGGGAGACTTCCTTATAAAGGACCTCTTACAGATACGATCTATCAATTAGTTGGTGGAATTCGTGCGGGAATGGGCTACTGCGGAACGGGTAACTTAGAAGAGCTGAGAGAAAAAGCACAGTTTGTTCGAATGACGGGGGCAGGTCTTAGAGAAAGCCATCCACATGATGTTCAAATTACAAAAGAGGCACCAAATTACTCTCTATCATAAAATTTTAGGGCAGCTAGTGAAAAGCTAGCTAGCCCTATTTACTTTTTGAGGTACTAATAATAGGAAAATCCTCTGTCTATGCTTGACTATCGAACTGTGATAAAATAACAAGGGTGTAAATTAACAGTTGGAGGGCTAACCGTGAAAAGAGGCTTCATACAAAAAGGTTTCGTTTGTTTCTTGATATTTGTACTTATGATCGGGCTTATTCAAAAACCCGCAGCAGCAGCTGCACCAATAGATATTAATGCAAATGCAGTGATTCTAGTGGATGCAGACACTGGTAAGATTCTATATGAGCAGAATTCAGAAACCGTTCTAGGAATTGCCAGCATGACAAAGATGATGACAGAATATCTTTTACTAGAGGCTGTCAAAGAGGGCAAGGTAAAGTGGGATCAGGAATTTACAATTTCACCTGAACTTTCCAAAATGTCACATGATAATAAATTAAGTAATGTTCCTTTGCGAGTCGGCGCTAGCTATAAGGTAGAAGATTTATACGCTGCTATGGCAATAGAATCCGCAAATGCCGCAACGCTAGCAATTGCAGAAGTTGTTGCTGGAACGGAAGCTAACTTCGTCAAGATGATGAACGAAAAAGCAGCACAACTAGGACTAAAGGATTTCAAATTTGTGAATTCGACTGGACTTAATAACCGTGATGTAGCAAAGCACTTTCCTGAGATCGTAGGGGGTGCCGATGAAGAAAACGTTATGTCTGCTAGAGCGGTTGCCAAGCTGGCTTACCAGATGTTAAAAGATTTCCCTGAGGTATTAAATACTTCAAGTATTCCTGAAAAAACCTTTGCCAAAGATACAGAAGATAAATTTGTTATGGATAACTGGAACTGGATGCTGGAAGGATATCGAAACATAGCAGACAGATATCCAAACTATCAACAATTTACTTATGAGGGGCTAGATGGCCTGAAGACGGGTTCCACTAACTTTGCGGGCTATTGTTTTACAGGAACGGCTGAGCGAGATGGACAAAGATTTATTACGGTTGTCATGGGTACCAAATCAAATGCAGAGCGCTTTGTTGAAACGAAAAAGCTAATGGACTTTGCTTTCAATAGCTTCAAGAAGGAAGAGCTTATCCCGAAACATTATCAGGTTAAGGGGTCAAAAACGCTCCCAGTTGCAAAAGGAAAAGAAGATAGTGTCAAGATTTATACAAAGGATGCGATTCAAAGTGTTGTAGGCACGGATGAAAAGGATCAATATGAATTCGTCCTTGAAATTGATAAGAAGAAATTAAACGAGGATGGTGCCTTAACCGCTCCGATTAAAAAGGGAGACAAGGTTGGGACCTTGACTATTAAGCCAAAAGAAGGCGAAGAGGCGAACTATTTAAGCGAAGAAGGTCAAAAGAGTACAGCCGTAGATGTCATCGCTGCAAATGATGTTGAAAAAGCCAACTGGTTCATCTTGATGATGCGTGGAATTGGCGGTTTCTTCGGAGATATTTGGGGGAGTGTATCCTCAGCAGTAAAAGGCTGGTTCTAAGGTTAATATAATTTGAATATTTCAGATAAAAGGGGCTTCCTGTATTGACAGAAGCCCTTTTTTGTTGTTTAGTTTCATTAAGGAAAATAGTTTATTCCGATAGTTTTAGTACTTATTATTTTTTAGAAAAAGGGGATAGAACAATGATAACAGGAACAGACCGAGTGAAACGTGGAATGGCTGAGATGCAAAAGGGCGGCGTTATCATGGATGTTGTAAATGCTGAGCAGGCTAAAATTGCTGAAGAAGCAGGGGCTGTTGCAGTTATGGCTTTGGAAAGAGTCCCATCTGATATACGCGCTGCTGGCGGTGTTGCACGGATGGCGGATCCACGAATTGTCGAAGAGGTAATGAATGCTGTGACCATACCTGTTATGGCGAAGGCTAGGATTGGTCATATTGTTGAAGCTCGAGTCCTTGAAGCCATGGGTGTTGATTACATAGATGAGAGTGAAGTTTTGACACCAGCGGACGAAGAGTACCATTTAAATAAACGTGATTATACGGTGCCATTCGTTTGTGGCTGTCGTGATTTAGGTGAAGCGGCCCGCCGCATTGGCGAGGGGGCTTCCATGCTTCGTACAAAAGGAGAACCAGGAACGGGAAATATCGTCGAAGCAGTTCGCCATATGCGCAAAGTAAATGCACAGGTTCGCAAATTAGTTCACATGAGTGAAGATGAAATTATGACGGAAGCAAAGCTTCTGGGAGCACCATATGAGATTCTATTAGAAATTAAGCGATTAGGCCGTTTGCCAGTCGTGAACTTTGCCGCTGGTGGGGTCGCAACGCCAGCAGATGCGGCTTTAATGATGGAGCTAGGAGCTGATGGGGTATTTGTCGGTTCGGGAATTTTTAAATCAGATAACCCAGCGAAGTTTGCTCGGGCAATTGTAGAAGCGACCACTCACTACCAAGACTATAAATTGATTGCAGAGCTTTCAAAGGAATTAGGAACACCAATGAAGGGAATCGAAATTTCTACTTTGGCACCAGAAGCACGGATGCAGGAACGTGGATGGTAAGCAAATGATAAAAGTAGGAGTATTGGCTCTTCAAGGAGCGTTTCGAGAGCATTTACAAGCAATTGAAGCATGTGGTGCAGCGGGGGTTGCCATAAAGAAAAAAGAACAGCTAGAAGAAGTTGATGGCCTGATTATCCCAGGTGGGGAAAGTACAGCCATTCGCAGGCTAATTGATCAATATGATTTTATGGATGAGTTGAAAAGATTCGCAAGCTCGGGAAAGCCTATGTTTGGAACATGTGCAGGGCTCATCATGCTGGCTAAGAATCTTGTGGGCTATGACAAATCCCATATTGGAGTCATGGATGTAACGGTTGAGAGAAATTCCTTTGGACGGCAACGGGAGAGCTTTGAGGCCAGTCTAGATATAGCTGGAATTGCCGATGATTTTGAGGCAGTCTTTATTCGAGCTCCCCATATTGTTGAGGCAGGTGAAAATGTCGAGATTCTCTCAAAGCATAATGGCCGTATTGTGATGGCACGTGAAGGAAACCTATTAGGATGTTCCTTTCATCCAGAGCTCACAGATGATTATCGAATTACCGACTTTTTTATTCAAATGATAAAAGAAGCGAAAAACCTTGCATAAAAGGGTTGCAATCGGAAGATAATTATAGTAAATTAAATTACAATCTTTCTATAGTGAAAGCAATGAGAGGAAATAGTAGCAGGAAGTTCGTTCTAGTAGAGAGCTGATGGTCGGTGGAAATCAGTGAGCGGCGCTTGTGAATCCATCCTTGAGCAAAGTATGGAATGCCTGTTGGCTAGTAAATACTTTCGGGTTAAACCGTTATCGATTTAAGGTGGAAAGCCTTTTTGCTTTCAACTAGGGTGGCAACGCGGGTAACTCTCGTCCCTTTTCATAGGGACGGGAGTTTTTTGTTTGTCCAAAAAAATGTGGAGGTAATGGATATGTTGGATTTGAAATTTTTACGGGCAAATTTTGAAGAAGTAAAAGCTAAGCTTCAGCATCGTGGTGAGGATTTAACGGATCTAGGGAAGTTTGAAGATCTGGACAAAAAAAGAAGAGACTTAATTGTTGAAGCAGAGCAATTAAAAAGTAAACGAAATGAAGTGTCACAGCAAGTGGCAGCATTAAAGAGAGAGAAAAAGGATGCAGACCATTTAATTGCAGAAATGCGTGAGGTTGGAGACAAAATCAAGGTTCTGGATGATGAGCTTCGTGAGGTAGAAGAAACGCTAGAACATCTCTTATTAAGCATTCCAAATATCCCGCACGAGACGGTTCCTATCGGTGAAACCGAGGATGATAACGTTGTCCATCGCACTTGGGGTGAGGTAAGACAGTTTGATTTTGAACCAAAGCCTCACTGGGAGGTCGCCGATCAGTTAGGGATTCTTGATTTTGAAAGAGCGAGCAAGGTAACAGGAAGTCGCTTTGTTTTTTACAAGGGATTAGGGGCTCGTCTGGAAAGAGCGTTGTTTAATTTCATGCTTGATTTGCATACCGAGGAGCATGGCTATCAAGAAATTTTACCTCCATACATGGTCAATCGAGCTAGTATGACAGGTACGGGACAATTACCAAAATTTGAGGAGGATGCTTTTTTAGTTGAAAGCGAAGATTATTTCCTCATTCCTACTGCAGAGGTTCCAGTAACGAATTTACACCGCGATGAGATTTTGGATGGGGAGCAATTACCAATCAACTATGCAGCCTTTAGTGCTTGCTTCCGTTCTGAAGCGGGCTCTGCTGGAAGAGATACCCGTGGGCTTATTCGTCAGCATCAATTTAATAAGGTTGAGCTTGTAAAATTTGTAAAGCCTGAGGATTCTTATGAAGAGCTAGAGAAGCTCACAGGCAATGCGGAAAAGGTACTTCAGCTATTAGGTCTGCCTTATCGTGTGATGAGAATGTGTACGGGTGACTTGGGCTTTACTGCAGCAAAAAAATATGACATTGAAGTATGGATTCCGAGCTATGATACGTACCGTGAAATTTCTTCTTGTAGTAATTTTGAGGCTTTCCAAGCAAGACGGGCTAATATCCGCTTCCGCAGAGAGCCGAAGGGGAAACCAGAGCATGTACACACTTTGAATGGTTCAGGCCTTGCCATCGGTAGAACCGTTGCCGCTATTTTAGAAAATTATCAGCAGGCAGATGGAAGTGTGGTTATTCCAGAAGTATTACGTCCTTATATGGGAAATCGTGAAGTCATAAAATAATTTGATGAAGGAGCGAGATGATTTTCAATCTCGCCCCTTATATTATCCTAATAATGGGACATTATATATCTTGTAGCTTTTTATTGACACGTTGTTATAGAAATGATATATTATCACTTGTCGATATGGAGGAATACCCAAGTCTGGCTGAAGGGATCGGTCTTGAAAACCGACAGGCGGGTTAAACCGCGCGGGGGTTCGAATCCCTCTTCCTCCGCCATATTAAGATGGTAAGACACAAAATGCGCATAATATTGGAGATTTAAAAATCCGCTACTCACCGTAGCGGATTTTTTATTGTATTTGAAATGGCTTGAACGATGGATTTTATAGAAGATGGATCCTCCTGAATATCGTAATCCCTTATATTTAGACGAAGAACGGGACAGGCGTTGAATTCGTTGATCCACTTTTCATAGCGCATATGCATTTCCTGCCAGTATTCATTGGGTGTCTCTTGCTCCATCTCTCGTCCCCTTTCTTTAATTCGATAAAGAATATCTTCCAGGGATCCTTCCAGATAAATTAAAAGATCAGGGTGGGGGAAATAAGGAGTCATCACCATCGCATCAAAAAGGCTCGTATACGTATGATAATCAACCTCAGACATTGTCCCCTTATCATAATGCATTTTGGCAAATATCCCTGTGTCCTCGTAGATGGAACGATCCTGAATAAACCCACCGCCTAACTCGAACATTTTCTTTTGTTCCTTGAAGCGCTCAGCAAGAAAATAGATTTGTAGATGGAAGCTCCAGCGCTCAAAATCCTTATAAAATTTATCTAAATAAGGGTTATCATTGACCCTTTCTAATGAAGTTTTGAATTGCAAAGCTTCCGCAAGAGCGGTTGTCATGGTAGATTTTCCAACCCCAACTGTCCCAGCAACCGTTATGACGGCATTGTTTGGAATCCCGTATTTTTCTCGTAGATTCATGATGATTGCTCCTTAAATGAAAGTAATGAGTCCAATTGCTTGAGAATATGATCTAAATCCTGTTTGCTACGGACGAAATCCATTTCATCACCGTTCAAACGAAGGATCGGAATGCTTGGATTTTGCTTTTCAAATTCAAGCATGGCCTGTTCATAGTCAAGGGATAGTTGCATCAGGTAATCAGGACTTATGTTCTTCTCTTGTGGTCTTCCTCTATGATTAATTCTAGATATCAGTGTTTCTAAATTGGCTTGTAGGTAGATCATGATATTAGGCGTTGGCATATCGGCAGTTAAAATATGATAAATATCGATGTACTTACGATAATCTTCTTTTTGTAGGGTACGTTCAGCAAATATGATATTTTTGTAAATATGATAGTCGGCTACAACGGGAATTTTCTTCTCTAGACAGTGTTTCTTAATATCGCCTAGCTGCTTGTATCGATTACAAAGGAAGAACATCTCTGTTTGGAAGCTCCACTCGTCCAAATTCTCATAAAATCTTTCCAGGAATGGATTCTCATCAACAATTTCGAGTAGCAGTGAATATTGATAATGTTCTGAAATGGCTTTTGCGAGAGAGGTTTTGCCGACACCAATCGGTCCCTCTACAGTTATAAATGGTACTTCTTTCATTCTCTCGGTTCCTTCTTTCCCCTCAGCTTTTTTTCACTTCCATCATCTTATCACTTATTTCAATAACTGTTGAGAGAAATATGTTAGCAAAAAACGGTATTTACAAGAAAAAATAAAAAAACAAGCAGCTAGCTGCTTGTAGCGATTTTCCCTTATCGTTTTACTACATCAAAATTCTCCGCTATTAATAACCAGTTTTGCGGGAAGGCTAAGCCAAGCTTCCAATAGCTCATGCCCCTTAGATTTAATTCCTTGACCAAGTTGAATTTGGCTTGAATGGAACGGGCATCCTCGAACCAAACCTCATGTCGTTTGCCCGTACTATCCACATAGTTGAAAAAGGGTGCCTGTGCTCTCATATCATATTGAATTGGTACATTGTTGTTAGCTGCAATTTGAATCGCTTGCTGAGGACTTACGGCTCTAGCGACTGTTCCTTGCACAAATGGAAGAGTCCAATCATATCCGTACAGGTTCTGTCCCATCATGATTTTTGAAGCGGGCATCTCAGTCAATGCATATTCAATGACTTTACGGACAGGTCCAATTGGAGAAACGGCCATTGCTGGTCCTCCGCTATAGCCCCATTCATAGGTCATGATGACAACAAAATCTACAATTTCTCCATGTGCGCGGTAATCATGTGCTTCATACCATAATCCTTGCTGTTCCCGACTTGTTTTTGGTGCTAATGCGGTTGATAAGAGCCAACCTTGGGCAGAAAAGCGGGCTTTAGCCTTCCGTAAAAAGTTATTATAAGCCTCTCTATCAGCTGGTCTCAGAAATTCAAAGTCAAAATGGATATCCCGGAATCCAAGTCTCTTGGCTGTTGCTACAATATTATTTAAAAACCTGTTTTGGATGGTCATATCATTTAATAAAATTCGTCCAAGTTCATCACTAAATTGATCATTTTCCTGATTTGTGATGACCATCATCAAAATGACATTGTTTGCTTTTGCAATTGCAGGAAAATCATTTAATAAAGGTTCCTTTAGGCTACCATCTCTTTGGGCTTGAAAGCTAAATGGGGCTAGATAGGTTAAATGAGGAGCTGCTTCCCTGGCACCTTCAACAAGGGTAGGAGCTACGGTTGTTCCTCTTGGTTCGACATAGCCATTAAATTCCGCCCTTTTTTTTGGCCTTGGTGGGATATATAGTCTTGTTCCTACTGAAAGGATCTGATTGGTGGGAATTCTATTTACTGAGGCAAGCTGCTGGTAGGGAATATTGAATTTATGTCCAATTGAAAATAAGGTATCCCCTGGCTGAACCCAATAAAAGCTTCCTACAATCGGAATGACTAATGCCTGCCCGACCACTAGTCGATTAGGATTGGGAAGTTCATTCGCTTCCACGATATCATTTACAGTTGTCCCATAGGCTTGAGCGATGCCAAATAGGTTCTGGTTTTGCTGAACAACATGAATCTGCATACCTTTTCCTCCTTGCCCAAAATATGCGCTACACCCATCCTATGCAAAAACAGGTTAGAAAATGACAGCTTCCAAAAGGTTATTTCCGAAGCAATAGCGTTTTACTCATGGATCATTATTGGCTAAACTGAAAAGTATCAGGTGAAAAAAAGGAGTACGAAATGGATTTGAGGCATGAACATTTTATGAATGAAGCTATTATAGAGGCAAAAAAGGCGGAAGCGATGGGGGAGGTTCCCATCGGGGCTGTGATTGTTATTGATGACGAAATTATCGCTCGTGCTCATAATCTTCGCGAGACCCATCAGTTGGCCACTGCCCATGCGGAAATTCTCGCTATTGATGCTGCCTGTAAAAGGCTCGGGACCTGGAGGTTGGAGCATACTACCCTCTATGTCACGTTAGAGCCCTGCCCGATGTGTGCTGGGGCTATCATCCAATCGAGAGTGGAAAAGGTCGTATTTGGCGCTAGTGATCCAAAGGGAGGCTGTGCAGGTACGTTTATGAATCTCCTTTCCGATGAACGATTCAATCACCAAAGTGAAGTCATTTCAGGAGTATTAGAAAAAGAATGTGGGCAGCTCCTTTCTGATTTTTTCCAAAATCTAAGGAAAAAGAAGAAAGAGCTTAAATTAGATAAGGGAAATCCTAATTTACAGTAATTTACAAACAGGAAAGATTGATTTTTTCACAGATTCTTAGTATACTTAATCTTGCCGTGCTAGGTGGGGAGGTAGCGGTGCCCTGTAACTTGCAATCCGCTCTAGCAAGACTGAACTCCTTTCCTAGGCTGATGTCCTGTAGGGTCTGCCTTAGGTAAGTGGTGTTGACGCTCGGGTCCTGCGCAATGGGAATCCATGAACCATGTCAGGTCCGGAAGGAAGCAGCATTAAGTGGACACTCCCATGTGCCGCAGGGTTGCCTGAGCCGAGCTAACTGCCTAAGTAACGCTTATGGGCGTCAGTCGAAGAAAGGTGCACGGTATACATATGATGGTTAAACTCACCCTGTATTAATAGGGTGAGTTTTTTGTATAAAGATAAGAAAGTGTAAATTTCGACTTTGAGAATTGTCTAGCTCCATTAAGGAACGCTTCGAAGCATTTGCGTCGCACGAGTGAAAGCGACAGCTTTTAGGAGGAGCGCCTATCGCCTATCAAACTTCAGGTCTCCTCCCTACGATAAGTCATCATCGAATCGCTATCGCTCTTCGTGAGTGCTTTATCTCAGTCGAAGCCGCTCCAGTTTGTAGGGCGATAAGCAAGGCGCTTGCGCTTTTCTAATAAAAACTCAACT
>DLCS01000242.1:0-697 GCA_002480735.1 Bacillaceae bacterium UBA7792
GAGGGCTGTCATGAATGTGGTAGCTGTCGCATTGGCTGCCCTCACCAAAATATTAAGTGGGAATATCCAAAGGGCGGACATGGGATTGTTTTTCGATTGGCTTAATGAATAGAAGAGCTCCTTAAAGCTTGCAAAAAATAGACAAAGGAAAAAACACAAGTCGAAGAGGCTTGTGTTTTTTCCTTTCATGCTTATTCGTTGTCATTTTTATTGTTATTGAAATCTGGCGAGAACTCTTCAGATGCCTCTGTTTGGTATTGGAATGTATGGGGGCGAGTTGATTCCCTTCTATTTCGGCCGTTATTTGTTAAATTGAACATATAATTATGGAAGAAATACTCGCATACTGCCACTCCAATTGCTGAAAAAAGAGCCATTGTGAAGGCAGTTTTTGAGGCAGTTAGTAGAGAGATCATCACCCAAATAACTGCGAGGGATAGCCCTAGGTCAGCCAGGGTCGCAACAAAATTGTTTGTCCTCTGCAAAATTCCCAAATCACCTACAAAATAGGATACGACTCCTAAGATTAAAGTGATGAGGAATACATTCCCAAATGTCATCCCGTAATAAAGACCTAAAATAAAATACAAAATTGCTAAGGTTGCTAAAAACTTTATTGCCATTGCCTTAAAGTGTCCCATTTTAATCACCTACCTTTTGAATTGTTTGGAAGAGCCTTTTTCTATTTTGCCTTCAA
>DLCS01000242.1:789-2636 GCA_002480735.1 Bacillaceae bacterium UBA7792
TTTTATGAGTAAAATGTGGATCAAAAAAAGGATGGGGCATCCCATCCTTTTAATCCTTCGGAAGAAGCAAAGTCAGTATTCCTAGCAACGGTAAAAATCCTGTTAAAATAATCGTTAAAGATAGACCGATCTGATCGGCGAGATACCCTAATACAATCGAGCCAATAGCTCCCATCCCAAATGCTAGGCCCACTGTTAACCCTGACATCAAGCCAACCTTTCCAGGTACTAGTTCCTGTGCATAGACGACGGTTACTGAAAAGCTTGACATAAGGATGAATCCAGTAAGCATCAAAATAATAAAGGCAAATGCTTGTGGAACAAAGGGCATGATGATAGAAAGTGGAGCAGTCCCTACAAGGGAAATAAGAATAATATTTCTTTTTCCAAACCGGTCGGCAAGTGGACCACCAAAAAATGTACCTAGCGCACCTGCGACTAAAAAGGCAAATAAGAATCCTTGCGCTTTCTGGATGGAAAATCCATAGTTATCGATGGCATAAAAAGCATAAAAATTGGTGATTCCAGATACATACCAGGACCGAGCAAAGATTAAAAATAGCAATAAGGTAAGATAAAAAATGATCTTGCCTGAAAAAGGATTCTCAGCCGCTAATGCACTCTTTCCTTTTTGCTTCAGAGCTTGTAAATCAAGGTTTAATTTCTTCGAGTACCAGATGGCAATATAAGCTAACAGGATAACCGCCATGGCAGCTACAAGCGTAAACCATGCAGCTCCCTTCTGACCTAGTGGTACGAGGATTAGTGCTGTAATTAAAGGTGCCAACGCCTGGCCGGTGTTACCACCAACTTGGTAGATGGATTGTGCGAGGCCTCTTTTGCTACCTGCCGCCATATGAGCGACTCTTGAACCTTCCGGGTGGAATACTGCTGAACCAAGACCGATAAAAATAACGGCAAGAACAATCCAAGCAAAAGATGGGGCGAAAGCTAAGCCAAGCACACCGAAAAGTGTTGAAGTTAAGCCTATAGGCAAGGCAAATGGCATGGGTCTTTTATCTGTAGCGACCCCAACGATTGGCTGCATGACGGAGGAAACCATATTCAGTGAGAATGCAATAATACCCAGCTGAGTAAAGGTTAATCCCATTGATTTCTCGAGGATCGGAAACATTGCTGGAACCACAGCCTGAATCGAATCATTTAGAAGATGACAGATCCCAAGAATGACGAGAATTTTGAAGTTTGTATTTGTCATTTCCTTCTTATAGGATGATGTAAGTGCAGCTTGACTCAAATGTTTACCCTTCTTTCTTCAGTTCGTATATTCCTATGTTACAAGAAATCAACTAGAATTTGGGTAATTTTCGTTAAAAAGATCAAAAAATGATCCTGCATGAAAGACTGCAGGATCATTCTTATTGGCTATTTTCGTCAAGCTTATTGATTTCTTTTCAGAGGGAGGATTATGGTAACCGTTGTTCCTTTGTTCTCCTTACTGGTAATTTGAATCCTACCTCCAAAGGAATTCAAAATACGTTGGCAAACAACTAGTCCCAAACCAGTACCGGTTGCTTTTGATGTATAGAATGGAGTAAACACTTTCTCAAGCAGCTCTGGCTCAATTCCTGTCCCGTTATCCATAATGGTTAACTCGCAATGCCGATGCTTCTTCCGCAATACAATTGAAATCATTCCCCCACTATCCATCGCTTCAAAGGCATTTCTCGTAATATTTAGGATGACTTGCTTCATTTGATCCTTTGTACACATGACCAGAATTGGCTGCGATGGAATTTCGCAAACAAATTCCGTTTGTTTTAGCACAGCCTCTGTTGAAATAAGGGGATGGAGCTCGTGAAGGATCTCTGTTAAATCTACAGGAA
>DLCS01000242.1:2780-10808 GCA_002480735.1 Bacillaceae bacterium UBA7792
CGGCTTTCCAAGGGTTAGAAATTCACTCGCTATTTCATTTATCCTCTCTATTTCTTGATCAATAACAGAGAAATAGAATTGGTCTGCTGGGTTCTCATATTTTTCACTTAACAGCTGAACCAAACCCTTAATCCCAGTTAAAGGATTTCTTATTTCATGAGCAGTACTCGCAGCAAGTGTCCCAACTAATTCTAGCTTCTGTGTTTCAAGTTCTTGTTTCTCGCGAGCAGCTTGTTGTTTTAGGAGCAGATATATGATGAATAAAAATAGTACATGTGTAAGAATCAAAATGGTTCCAATTACTTTTAAATTGTTGAAATAGATTCCTCTTGCATCCTGCTCTGCCACCTTCACCTTTATTTTCCATGGCAGCCTATCAATGGGCATTGTTATCCATTTTCCTTTGCTCAAGCTTTCATTATGGGCTCCAATGTTAAATTTAATTAGTGGTTCATTATCGGAACTTAACACAAATAAGCTTGATTCGGGAGTGAGGACCTTCATGATATTTTCAATATAATCCAGTCTTAGAAAAATCACGCTAATGGCAATTAATTCATCGTTCTCGTTGATGACTGGAGCAGCAAGACCAATCAAGTATTGTCCATTTTCCGAAACCATTTTCTTATTCGAAATGACAATATCTTTTGTTAACATCACTTCTTTTACAAAATCAACATGGAGCAAGCCGTCCTTTGTAAAAGCATCATTTGAACCCGTTATGATATTTCCTCTTTTATTAAGGATGTATATTCCCCCATACCGAGGGTCGGATTCCTGGGTAGTATCAAGGAGGGGCTTCATCTTATTCAAATCAGCAAACAGAGTGGTAGCGGTCATCGATAGCATTTCGAGGGTTTTAACCGTGTCTCCGATGCATTCATCCCAGTATGATTCGTGTATGGATGCGAACCATCTCGCATCCTCTATTCTATCTTGAAGATTTTCTTTGTTTCGTGCTTGAATAAACATAAAACTAGCAAGTAATGTCGGAATAATCACAATGATGATATAAAGAATCATTGTTCTTTTACGTATCCTAATCATAAATAACCTCAACACTTTTAATAAATGGTGCTTTTCATTATAACACTTTTAGAGATTAAAAAGGGCCAAACATATATATGAAATTGACATCTGCATAAGGATTTTTCTATAATAACTTTAAGTGAATACTTCATATTGAAAATTCTCAAATTAAAGGAAATGAAAAAAATGCCTTCAGAAGATGTTAAACAATCATTAAAATTATTCATTGTTTTATCCAGAGCCTATCGTGCTGTTAATGAAAATGTAAATAAAATGATCCAGACATATGGCTTGAATCCAACAGAATTTGCGGTATTGGAGCTTTTATATCATAAAGGGGATCAACCTCTGCAGCAAATCGGTGGTAAAATTCTTTTAGCAAGTGGAAGCATCACTTATGTCGTGGATAAGCTTGAGGAAAAGGGATATTTAAGAAGGGTCGCCTGTCCCAATGATCGAAGGGTCACGTTTGCCCAAATTACTGATCATGGCAAGCGGTTTATTGAAGATGTTTTCCCTGATCATGAAAGAAAGATCCATCAATTAATGTCTGAGCTTTCACCTGAGGAGAAAGAGGTCGCGATCACACTATTGAAGAAGCTTGGATTATCTGCCGGAAAATAACTGTATATTTGCTGCTTACGGTCCTGAATAAAGGGCCGTATTTTTTTCGAAATAGACCGCTTCGTTTCTTTCTAGTATAATTGCTTTTGTAATTTCTTAATTTTTTGAAAAGGGGGCTTTCGAATGGGGTTCAGTCAATATACATATTCCAGACCAAATTTTGAAGCTGTTGAGCAGAGCTTTGATAAAGCTTTGCAAAAATTTAAAGATGCCACCACTTTTGAAGAGCAAAATGAAGCAATGAGGGAGATTAATGATCTTCGCAATGATTTAGGAACGATGTTCAATCTTGTGTATATTCGTCATTCTGTTGATACAAACGATGAATTCTATCAGGCCGAGCAAGATGTAATGGATGAATTAGAGCCTCAGGTTGATGGTTTAGTTACGAAATACTATGAAGCACTTGTTCACTCTAGGTTTCGTGCGGAGCTAGAAGCGAGGTGGGGGAAGCAATTATTTGCCCTTGCAGAAGCACAGTTGAAGGTGTTCTCACCGGAAATTGTTCCTCTATTACAAAAGGAAAATAAATTATCAACTGAATATACGAAGCTGATGGCTTCAGCGAAAATCATGTTTGAAGGGGAGGAACGAACTCTTGCCCAAATGGAGCCTTTTACGGAATCAAAGGACCGCGATATGAGAAAGAGAGCGAGTGAAGCCCGCTTTGGATTCTTGGCTAGTCATGAGGAGGAGCTCGACAGAATCTTTGACGATTTAGTAAAAGTTCGTACTGAAATTGCTCATAAACTTGGCTACAATAACTTCGTCGAGCTTGCTTACCACCGTATGCAACGGACTGATTATAATGCTGAAATGGTAGCAAAATTCCGTGACCAGGTGAAAGAGTATATCGTCCCTGTAGCAACGAAGCTAAAAAAACGTCAGCAGGAAAGAATTGGGGTAGATTCCCTTAAATACTATGATGAAGGGTTCAATTTCGAATCTGGTAATGCGGTTCCAAAAGGTAGCCCTGAATGGATTATCGAAAACGGTCAAAAAATGTATGATGAGCTCTCGAAGGAAACCGGTGAGTTCTTCACCTTTATGAGGGAGAATGAGTTAATGGATCTTGTGGCTAAGAAGGGGAAAGCTGGTGGGGGCTATTGTACCTTTATTGAAAACTATAAGGCACCATTTATTTTTTCGAACTTTAATGGGACTTCCTATGACATTGATGTTTTAACCCATGAAGCAGGCCATGCGTTCCAAGTATATTCAAGCCGTCATTTTGACATCCCTGAATATTACTGGCCTACCTATGAAGCATGTGAAATTCATTCAATGAGTATGGAATTTTTCACTTGGCCGTGGATGGAGCTGTTCTTTAAGGAAGATACCGACAAATATAAGTTCACTCATTTGAGCTCTGGCCTACTGTTCTTACCTTATGGTGTTTCTGTCGATGAGTTCCAGCATTGGGTCTATGAAAATCCGAATGCGACTCCAAAAGAACGGAAGCAGGTTTGGAGAGAAATTGAGAAAAAATATTTGCCTCATAAGGATTATGACGGAAATGAATATTTGGAAAATGGGGGATTTTGGCAACGCCAGGGCCATATTTATAACTCACCATTCTATTATATTGACTATACTTTGGCACAAATTTGTGCCTTCCAGTTCTGGAAGCGTTCAAGGGAAGACCAGAAATGCGCATGGGAAGATTATGTTAAGCTTTGCAAGCTAGGGGGTAGTAAACCATTTACCGAGCTTGTGAAGGAAGCGAACCTCATTTCTCCATTTGAAGACGGCTGTGTTGAGTCGGTTGTCGGAGAAATTGAAAGCTGGCTAAATACTGTAGATGACAAAAAATTATAAATTATTCTGACTGATCCAGATGTTTTGGGGTCAGTCTTTTTTTTATAAGCTTTTTATTCAAAGAGACTCATTAACAATCTGATCATACCTTGTTCACAATTTGGTAATACGTAGAGAGTAATTTGTGACAATGATCACAGAATGACAGTGATTAAAAATGGTTTAAATATAGATAGAAGTTATACCCACTTAGAAGAAATCTATCTATTTAACTAATAAGGAAACTTATGTGAAAAGTTTCACAAAAATGTCACATTTCCTCTGATGAAATCAAGGCTCAGAAAGGATGCTCATGATGAAAAAAATATCGGTCTTATGGACGCTCACGCTTTGTTTCTTTCTGGCTATGCCAGCTTTTACAAAGGCAGAAGAATCGGAAAATTCATTGAAAATGGAGGAGCTGACCATTCAGGTCCTACCGGAATACTCCTATCATCCGAAAGCAAAGGATAAAAATCAACCACCCTTGTTAATTGGCTATCATGGCTCACTTATTAACAACACCGACAAGGCTCTCAAAGGAAAAATTGAAATTCCTCTACCAACAAAGGAAAAGAATTTTCAATTAGGCTATGTCGCAGACTATTCCACTGATTTAAGGGAAATGAACGAAATAGAGTATGAGCTTGATCAGAAACAAGGGATTATTTCTTGGGAAACGAGCAGAGAAATTGAACCTCAGGAAGTCTATAAATTTGTCATTGAATACTATACAGACAGCATTGAAATATCAAAGGAACAGAAGACTCTTGAATATAGCTTTAAAAGCTTTGCTGATATTGGCTTAGTAAACTTAATTTTTGTCGAACCTCTCAAATCTGATAGTTTCAAGCTTGAACCAGCGGCTGAAACTCATCAAAAGAACTCCTACAACATGGATATGTTTCTGTATCAAATAAAGGGCATGAAGTCTGGCGATGAAAAGAAGGTTAAGCTCGCATATGAGCGCGGCGATGATCGTACGACGGCTGAAATTTTGGAGGAGATGGCTGGAGAAACAGGTCAAAAGACCGCAGCTACAACGAAGAAGAATGAGGAGAAAATCTCTACATGGTTGATTGTTTCAGTTGTAGGTGGGACGACTGCTCTAGCAGGTATTCTACTTTTCTTCATCCTTAAAACACGAAGCAAGAAAACAAAACCAGCTGAAAAGGCAAAAGAAAATAGCACCGAAATGAAGAAAGCAAAGCTTCGGCAGATGGTAATGGACGGTCAAATCACAGAAGAGGAATACAAAGAGCTATTAAATAAACTCGGGGGGAATTAGGTTGAGTAAAAATGCGAAAATCATTGCAGGATTAGTCCTTGCGGCTGTGGCACTTTCGATTCTAATGTTTACATCCATGCCTAGTGCAGGAAGTAAGGAGCTCAAAATTTCTGAGCTTGTCAAAAACAGTGCTCAATATAAGGATGACTACGTGATGACACAAGGACTGTTAAATAAGGATTCTGTAAAATGGAATGCTGACAAAATTGAGCTTCAATTTGAAATCTATGACGAGGATAATCAAACATTGTCCGTTTTTCATAATGGGATTAAGCCAGATAACTTCTCAGATGATGTCATTGTTATCGTAGAAGGATTTATGAATGATAAGGGTGTTTTTGAGGCAGAGAAGGTACAGACAAAATGCCCTTCCAAGTATGAAGGCGAGGATATGGAAAATTACGACCCAAAAACACATCAAAAGGTTATTGAGGGCAAACAAGAATAGAACGGAGGGTGGTGGTCGGTATGTATATTATCGGGAATACGGCACTTTATTTAGGAATAGCGATTGCGGTCTATGCACTAATCGCCAATTTGATTGGAATTAAGAACAAGAATAATAGATTACTAGAAAGTGCTCGAGGTGGAGTGCTATCCCTTGTGTTCGTGTCTAGTATCGCTACATTTCTCCTTCTCTATAATCTTGGAACCAGCCAGTTTCAATATGAGTATGTAGCTGCTTATACGAGTAAGAATTTGCCATTAGTATATAAATTAACTGCCTTTTGGGCAGGAAATGCTGGTTCGCTATTATTATGGCTCTTCCTCTTATGCATTTATGCAGGCTTTCTTGTTTTCTCCAAGGAAAAAAGAAATCCGATGATGCCATATGTTTCTAGCATTCTGCTATTGAACATCCTATTTTTCTACCTAGTTCTCGTGTTCAGCAGCAATCCATTTAAAATGACAGACATCATTCCTGCTGACGGGAAAGGCTTGAATCCGATGCTACAGCATCCAGGAATGATCCTGCACCCTGTAACACTATATTTAGGCTATGTAGGACTTGCAGTTCCATTTGCATTTGCGATTGCCGCCCTTATTCTAAAAAGAATGGATGCGGAATGGATTAAGCTTACAAGACGATGGACATTAGTTGCTTGGTTGTTTCTTACCCTCGGAAATATCATTGGCGGCTGGTGGGCGTATCTCGAATTAGGCTGGGGTGGATACTGGGCCTGGGATCCCGTTGAAAATGCAAGCTTCCTCCCATGGTTAACTGTATCAGCCTTCCTACATTCCGTCATGATTCAAGAGCGGAAAGGAATGCTCAAAACCTGGAATATTAGCTTAGTGATCATTTCCTATGCACTCAGCTTGTTTGGAACCTTCTTAGTACGAAGTGGTGTTCTAACTAGTGTACACGCCTTTGGAGATGGAAACCTCGGAACCTATTTCCTAATCTTTTTGGCGATAATGTTGAGCCTATCATTTTATGTCGTGATAACGAGATATCAGCTTATCAAAAAAGAAACAAATCCAATTGAATCGTATTTTTCCAAGGAAAGCTCCTTCCTTTTAAATAACTTAATTCTTGTTGCTGGGGCATTCGCCGTTTTCTGGGGCTCCATGTACCCGCTGATTTCCGAAGCGTTAACCGGAACGAAGGTGAATGTTGGACCACCGTACTTTAACAAAGTAATGGCACCAATCATGCTTGCTTTGATTGTCTTAATGGCGATTTGTCCACTCATCGCATGGCAAAAAGCAACTGTAGAGAAATTCCTGAAAAGCGTGATTTGGCCTTTAGCTGCAGGAGTTATTTCAGCGATTATTCTTGTCGTGATGGGTGTGAAAGGCATTTTTGCCATTATTGGTTTAGCTGCCACCGTCTTTATGTTTGCTACACATGTGAAGGAATATATCGATGGGACACGAGCAAGAAGAAAGGCAACAAAAGAAAATGTGTTAAAGGCTGCATACAAGCTACTAACGAAGAATCAAAGAAGATATGGCGGCTATATTGTCCACATGGGAATTGCGATCATCGCGATTGGGGTTATCTCTTCCCATGCCTACGTCCAGGACGTGATGAAGACCGTAAATCTTGGTGAAACGATTAAGATTGGCCATTACGAAATCACCTTCCAAGGGTTATCTGAGCATCAAAAAAATGGCAATGGCATCGTCGTAGCTAAGCTGGACACCACCTATAAAGGAAAAAGCATCGGCACGATTAAGCCTGAAAAAATCTTCTATGAAACATGGCCAGAGCCATCAACGGAAGTAGCCATCAAAACAAATTGGAAAGAGGATTTGTATATCGTTCTAAGCTCCTGGGAGGACAAGGAGAAAGCAACCTTCCAGGTGAAGGTTAATCCATTCGTCAGCTGGATTTGGACGGGAGGACTTATTATGGTATTTGGAACAGCAATTGCGCTTATTGGGGGCAAAACAACATCCTCTCGTGCTCTTAGATTAAAGCAAAGAAGTGCTAAGGCGGGTGTGTGAAATTGAGAAGGAAAGCATTTCTATTATTAGTCATTTTATTATTCATTCCGATAACAGCATTCGCAGACTATGATTATAACTCGAAGGAATTTCAGGAAGTCGTTTCCCAGCTTTATATGCAGGGGCATGCGAATGATGAACTTTCTACCTGTAAGGTAAAGCAAATGTATTACGATGAAGTGACCCAGATGCTCAATGATGGCATGAAAGCCGATGAAATCATCCAATTTTACGTCGATGAATATGGCCAGGCAGCACTCAAGGAACCAGCAACTGATAAAAGTGGACTAATCGCTTGGGGAATGCCTGTTGTAGGAGTTTTGGCAGGAATAGCTGTTGTCGGGTTTTGGTTAAGGAAGATTAAGGTTAAGAACAAGGTAGAGGCGAAGGAGCAAGACCTTTCGTGGGATTCCGAATTAGATAAGGAAATTACTGCGAAAATTTTCGAAGAAGAGCGCCGAAAGCATTTTTAGGAGCTGATAAAAGTGGATTTTATTTTTCTCATAGCAAGTTCCATTATGATTCTGACCTGCCTCTATTTTATCATTTCTCCCTTTTTCACAGGTAAAGAGGGAAAGCTTAAGGAAGCAAATACTGGAGAAGATACTTTTACTCTAGAAGCAATTTACGGGGCAGTAAATGAGCTTGAGATGGATTACTTAATGAAAAAAATTAGCGAAGCGGATTATACAAGCCTTAAGGAGCAATATCAGCTACTTGCGGCAGGCATGATGAAACAGGGACAGACGAAGAAAAAGCAGAGTAATACAAAACGCGGTTCCGATAAGGTAGAATTAGAAATTCTAGCAGAGCTACAAAAGTTAAGAAAGCAGAAA
>DLCS01000182.1 GCA_002480735.1 Bacillaceae bacterium UBA7792
TTCTTTGTATCAATCTTGGTGCTGTTGCTAACAGAGCTACTGTTACAATAGAGCATAGAATCGCTGAGCCAAGCATGCTTCCACCATTGATTATGAGTGAATAGATTGCCGGCGACATGCCCTCTGGTGCAGACTTACCCCAAAAAATGATCCCTGCAAGAAAGTGCCAAAAGTATCTTGCAGCACTTCCAACGAAAATAGCTACCACTGCCCAAACCAGCTCCAGCTTGGTGTCTCCTTTTTGTAAATGAGACTGAATCTTTTCAAAGAAAAGCCCTGCAAATCCTATAAAGGCAAAGGCGATGAAATATTCAATCAAAAATTGAATAGGTGTTAAAATATAGGCATCTCCCACCGCCACCTGAAGCAGGCCCCAAATAAAGCCAGCAACGAAGGTTATCTTAACCCCCCAACGGAAAGCCAAGATAAACATGGGTACCATTGCCACTGAGATGGAAATCCAAGGACCTAGCTTAATTGAAGGCAGAAGATCCAAAATAAGTGCAAAAGCAGCAAAAAATGAAGCTTCAATCATAGCAACCAATCTCATTTTTTTCATAAAAAATCTCCCCTTTTCCAAAACGAAAAAACCCCAAGGGAGAACTTGTATAAAAGACGGATAGGATTCACCCGTCATTCCACAATCCCTGCGCTAGAATTATCTAACAGGTTCGAAGGGTCAGAACAAACGTTCACTCTCAGCCTAAAGCTCCCCTTGTGGTTTCCGCTTCTTTAATTGTCCCATCTAGTATAGCTCATTAATCCCTATTTGTGTAGTGGTTATTTTAAAAGATTTTGAAAACAAGGGTTCTTTCCTTTCATAACTCGAAGAGATGAGGAAAATACTATACATAGTGACAAGAATAACTTTAAGAGGTGGATGATGAGGAAAAGTGCTGTAAGCCTACTAATTTTTGTCCTTGTTGTATCCTTTTCTAATGGAATAGACGTTTCTGCAAAGAATCAGACGAAGGCGGCATTCATACGTGACGGGAACCTGTGGCTATTGTTGAATAATCAGGAGACACAAATTACAAAGTCTAGAAATGTCCATGGGATCCAGTGGTCCCATGACGGAAAATGGATTCTTTATCAAATGCAAGCCCCTTCCCAGTTTGAGCCAAATAAAATACAAAATGAAATATGGGTGTATCATTTAGAAACCTCTGAAAAGAAGCGGATCTTTTATGACGGTTACGAGCCTCAATGGGCCCCTAATAAAGCGGTTGTCGCTTTTCAAGATAATGGAGTTCTCAATATCTCGAACCTAAAGGAATTCCGTAACGTAGCCTTAGGTGTCTATGGCTTCACCTGGCTTCCAGACGGGAGTGGTTTTCTCATGTCCTCACGAGCAAATCTTAATCCGGATGGATGGACGAACCCTGTTCTTTATGAGAAAAAGCTCCCGAAAAATTGGGATGAAATTAATCTCTTTGCCAATGTAAAGGAGTTCTTTGTCGTACCAAAGGATCTGCAAGTCGATAATAAAAATGTTATGTCAATTAATGTAGATTCTTTTCTTTTTTCACCCAGCAAGAAATGGATTTCGTTTATCGTTTCGCCAACAGCTTCATTAGCAATGGACAGCAATATGCTTTGTGCCATATCTAGCGATGGAAAACGTTTTGAAACCTTGGACGAAATGATACTCGGCGTGGGCGAACCGAAATGGGCGCCTTCGAAGGATATTTTGGCCTATATTGCTGGTGGAGGAAGGATTGTGTTTGGTTTTAGAGGCAAGGATTTGAAGTACAAGGAGTTTCCAGTCGCCTCCTTAACCCCATCGAATTACGCCGAGCTTAATTTTACTTGGGTTAACAACAGCTCGATCGTAACCTCTAGGGTCGAGGCAAAGGACTGGTCGAATGAATTTTCAGAGCATCCCCTTCCATCCCTTTATTCTGTTCACCTAAATAAGGATCAGCAAACGAAAATTACAGAGGCTCCGAGTGGCTACGGAGATTATGATCCCCAGTTTATTAGAAGCATGAACAAACTAATCTGGTTTCGTGGCACCTCCATTACAGACAGCAATCGCAATGTTTGGTTCTCCGATGCAGATGGCTCCAATGCAAAGCTGTGGTTGAAAAATGTTGATGCTATTGAGTTTTATGAAGAAAAGTAGACAAATATTTGTGGTCACATAACCCTTATGTGACCACGAAAAAATCTATTGGATGACAGTTTCACGAATGATACTTTCGATTTTAGCTAATAATTCCTCCCCGGTTATGACCGCTTCTCCCCCACCTTGTGCGGAACGTTCACTTCCTCCTCCTTTACCATGAATGAGTGGGAGGATTTGTTGCACCATTTCCCTCATGTTAACGGAGGCATCGGCATCACGAGCACAAACGAATTGGAGCTTGTCCTCATTCTCCGCAACAAAAAAGAGATTAATTCCCTGATGCTGAAGGGTGATGATTTTTGCTAGCTGTTGAAGCTCTTTTATTGTTCGATCCTTAAACACTTTCTTGATTACAGGTGTCCCATTCCATTCTTCCAGCGATGTCCATAAGGTTTCCGCTTCGTATTGCAGCAATTCTTCTTTAAGCTCATCCACTGTTTTGCTGAGAGTTTTATTCACATCTAAAAGCTTTTGAACGGCACTTTCCATTTCCTGCTCGGGAGCACTTAACATCTGACAAAGCTTAAGCACAATCGAATGCTTTTGTTCCAGCTGCTTGAGTACCCTATTCCCACAGACGAATTGAAGGCGAGCCTGTTTCTTTTGACGCTCCCAAGCGAGAATTTTGATAGAGCCTACTTGACCAGTGGAGCTTGGGTGAGTCCCGCCGCAGCCATTATAGTCAAATTCGGGAATAATAACGAGGCGGATATCCTCTGAAACAGACAGTTCTTTTCGCAAATTGTATTGGAGGGCTTCCTCCATTGTTACCCATTTCGTTTCAATCCCTCGATTTTCCAAAATGATCTCGTTTGCCCGTTTCTCCACTTGAGAAATCATATCGGTTGTCAAACTTTCCGTGCTAAGATCGATCGTCGAAATTTCCTTTCCTAGGTGAAAGCTCACTGTTTGAATCCCAAAGAGCTCAACAAATGCTGCCGTTAATATGTGTTGCCCGGAATGCTGCTGCATATGATCGAAACGGCGTTCCCAATCGACAACTCCTTCAATTTC
>DLCS01000258.1:0-28200 GCA_002480735.1 Bacillaceae bacterium UBA7792
CACCTGATGCACCAAGAGAACAAATTGAGGAGTATCGCGAGTTACTAGGATTTAACCGTCCTTTATACGAACAATATGCTGAATTCATGCTGAATGCAATTCAAGGAGACTTCGGGGAGTCACTTAGAAGTGGTGAAAATGCACTTGGACTTGTTTTAGAAAGGATGCCTGCCACATTTCAATTAGCCTTATCAGCATTGACCTTATCATTACTTATTGCTATCCCTCTTGGGGTCCTTTCAGCGTATAAACGAAACATGCTTTTTGATAAAGCAAGTGTGGGGATTACTGTTATTGGACAAGCTATCCCAAACTTTTGGTTTGGTCTAATTCTCATTTTTATTTTTGCAGCTCAGCTCAAGCTGCTGCCATCCAGTGGGGGAGGAACGATGCTACATATGATTCTCCCAGTTATTACATTAGCCCTTTACAGTATTTCTCGGTTTGTACGTTTTACCCGATCAGCCATGCTAGATGTATTGAGTAAGGACTATATCCGAACCTCCAAAGCAGCAGGTTCACCTACATCTACTCTGATCATGAAATATGCTTTAAAAAACTCTTTAATTCCCATCATTACATTGGTCGCCCTCGATCTAGGTGTTCTATTGGGAGGAGCAATTATCACGGAGGCTGTGTTTTCATGGCCAGGTGTAGGTAGACTTTTACATCAATCATTAATGAATCGGGATTTCCCAATCGTATTGGCAGGGGTATTTATCATAGCCATCATTTATGCAGTGATCAATTTTATCGCGGATATTCTATATGCATATGTGAACCCTCAAATTAGAGTGAAGTAGGTGAGGATGTGGAAACGAATACGGTTACGACAACGAATCAACAGATAGATTTGCTAGTTAAAAAGAAATCCGGATTCAAGGACTTTTTTCGTAAATTATCACGCAGTTGGACAGGAATGCTCGGTTTTTCTCTCATAATCTTATTGCTTTTGTTAAGTGTATTTGGTGGGTTGATTGCTCCATTTGATCCAATGGATGCCCCGCTGAGAGAACGCTTGTTGCCACCATTGACGGATGGCCACATCCTCGGTACTGATCAGCTAGGAAGGGACATATTGTCGCGAATTATTGCTGGGACCAAGGTGTCCGTTATTATTGGGTTGGCCACGGCATTGTTAGCGGGATTAATCGGAACCGTTGTTGGTGTCATTGCGGGGTATTTTAGGGGCTGGATAGATGTTGTACTAATGAGAATCGTTGATGTTCAATTAAGTTTTCCATTTATTCTGTTAGTGTTAGTCATCAGTGCTGTACTAGGTGCAGGTCTTACAAATATTGTGATTTCCCTTGCGTTAGCTGGATGGGTCGTATTTGCAAGAGTCATCCGAAGTGAAGTGCTCGCTATAAGGGAAAAGGAATTCATTACTGCCGCGATTGCAACGGGTGTTCCTAAATTTGAGATATTATTTAGACATATCCTTCCAAATATTTTTACACCCATCATCATTTTGGTGTCTTTACAAATGGGTACATATATTATCGCCGAGGCATCTGTGAGTTTCTTAGGTTTTGGGGTACAACCTCCAACTCCGGCATGGGGAAATATGCTTAATGAAGGAAAGGATTATATCTTCAGTTCTTGGTGGTTAATAACCTTCCCTGGAATAGCTATTATCATTACAACACTTGGGGTCAATTTGTTTGGAGACTGGTTGAGGGACACGCTCGATCCGGAACTCAAAGGTGAATGATTGGAGGGGGAAGATGGATGACTGAGGTACTTCTTGAAATCAAAGATTTAGGGATACAATTTAAAACAGGGGAAGGTGCTATACAACCAATTAGAGGGGTTAATTTTACCTTGAAAAAAGGTGAAACCCTCGGTGTTGTTGGAGAGTCAGGGAGCGGAAAAAGTGTAACTTCGTTAGCGGTAATGGGACTATTGCCTGAGAAGAAAAGCAAGATTGTTTCTGGAAGTATACTTTTTAACAATGAAGATATTACACATTTGAATGAGCGGCAGTATAGAAAACTTCGTGGCAACGAAATGTCGATGATATTTCAAGAACCTATGACCTCACTAAATCCTGTTTTTACAATAGGTGAACAATTAGGTGAACCACTAAAACAACATAAGAAAATGTCAAAAAAAGAGAGAAAAGAAGCGATTATTAAGATTCTCAAACAAGTTGGAATTCCCCGAGCAGAACAAATCATTAACGATTATCCCCATCAATTATCCGGTGGTATGAGACAGCGGGTCATGATTTCTTTAGCTCTTCTATGCGAGCCTAAGTTACTCATTTGTGATGAGCCGACAACAGCTTTGGATGTTACCATTCAGGCACAAATCTTGGAGCTCATGAAGCAAATTAAAGCAGAGAAGAATATGAGTCTATTGTTCATTACACATGATTTAGGTGTTGTGGCGGAAATGTGTGATCGGGTTGTCGTCATGTATGCTGGAGAAATAGTGGAAGTAGCGGAAATTAATGAACTATTTGATAACCCTTTACATCCTTACACAAAAGGACTAATCGATTCTCTTCCAACGAATAATGCTAGAAAAAGCAAGCTCTATTCTATCAAAGGGCAAGTTCCTAAACCTGATGAAATTGGAAAGGGATGTGCATTTGCGAATCGTTGCCCATATGCTTTCAATAAGTGTGTGGAGAGTGCACCACCAACTTTTTCAAAGGGAGAACATTTGAGCAAATGCTGGCTACAAGAGTCCGATCGGCAGGTGAATATACAATGACTGAAAGCTCTTTAATAGAAGTTAAGAATCTAAAAAAATACTATGAAATATCACAGGGTCTATTTAAACCTAAGCTCGTGGTAAAAGCGGTTGATGATGTTAGCTTTTCTATTAAAAGGGGTGAAACCTTTGCCCTTGTGGGTGAGTCTGGCTGTGGGAAATCCACGACTGGAAAAACCTTGTTGAGACTTACCGACGCAACATCAGGTGAAGTTCGTTTTAAGGGTGAGGATATTCTGTCGTTGCCATATGAAAAAATGCGTTCCTTGCGGAAAGAAATGCAGATGGTTTTTCAAGATCCGTATGCTTCACTTAATCCAAAGATGACGATTAGACAAATTTTATTGGAACCACTGCGCGTACACAAAAAGTATAGCCCGGAAGAACGGATGAAAAAAATCGTTGATATCCTTGAAATTGTAGGTCTTTCACGATCACATCTTGATCGTCATCCTAATGAGTTCTCCGGAGGTCAGCGGCAGCGTATAGGAATTGCAAGAGCCGTTGTATTGAATCCAGACTTTATTATAGCTGACGAACCCGTTTCCGCTCTTGATGTTTCCGTTCAGTCACAAGTGATTAACCTAATGCTAGAGTTGCAGAAAGAGTTTGGTCTGACTTATCTGTTTATTTCACATGATTTAAGTGTCGTCGAGCATATGACTGATCGTGTTGCAGTCATGTATCTCGGGAAAATTGTAGAATTGGCAGACACAGAAGAGTTATTTGCTAATCCTAAGCATCCATATACACAAGCATTAATTTCAGCAGTTCCTGTTTCACATCCAAAGGATGTAAAGGAACGAATTGTCTTGAAGGGAGATGTTCCAAACCCAGCAAATCCACCTTCAGGGTGCACGTTCCATACGAGATGTCCTTTCGTAATGGATAAATGTAAATCTGTTGAACCTTCCCTAACAGAAATAGGGAATGGACATATTACAAGCTGCCATTTATATTCCAAAAACAAGGAGGAAAATATCAATGCTATTATCTATTCCTAAATACGAGTTTAAAGAAAGGCAACAAAGGTTTATTACCACTTATAAAGAAAAAGGATGTGATGCAGCAGTTCTTTTTTCCGTAACTGATATCTTCTATTTAACAGGGTTTCATTTTTACCCAACTGAAAGACCTATTGGCATTATGGTAGACCCAGAAGATAGAGTACATTTATTTGTTCCTGCACTTGAGCATGAGCATGCGGAAGAATACAGTGTAGTTGATTATGTCCATTCCTATCCTGAATATCCTGGAATTAAACATCCCATGGAGTATTTCAAAGAAATATTGAAGGAATACGGTTTTGAGAATAAAACAGTTGGGTACGATTCTTTAGGCTATGGCTCGCCGATGGGATATCGCGGACCGTCTATGGATCAGTTCATAGGGGTGAAACAATTTGTTTCATTGCGTGGTGTGGTCGAAGAAATGAGGTTTATAAAGAGCCCAAATGAGATTGAATTAATCAAAGAGTCTTGCCGTTGGGGAAATCTAGTACACCGTCTACTTCAAAAGTACACAAAGAGTGGTCTGAGTGAAATAGAGATTACAAGTAAAGCTTCTAGTGAAGCAACAAAAGCGATGATCGATACGCTAGGGCCAAATTATAAACCACATGGGGACACAGCGTATGCTATTTTCCGTGGCCAGATCGGACCAGAATCTGCTTTTCCCCATGCAGTAACTCAAAATATCGTATTGAAAAAAGGGGATACCTTAGTAACAGGTGCTGCGTCCAGTGTTTTTGGATATACAAGTGAGCTAGAACGAGTGATGTTTGTAGAAGAGGTATCAAAAGAACAGGAGAAATATTTTAATCATATGTACGAAGCTCAGGAAGTAGCTTTCAATGCCATAAGACCGGGTCGAAAATACTCTGATGTAGAGAAAGATGTTCAGGCCTATTTTAAAGAAAATAACCTAACAGAATTAACAAGACATCATACCGGTCATAATATCGGATTGTTAGGTCATGAAGCTCCTTTCTTTGACTTAGGTGATCACACCGTAATAGAACCGGGAATGGTTGTAACGGTAGAGCCAGGCATTTACGTTAAGGGCTTAGGAGGCTTTAGACATTCTGATACGGTACTTGTTACAGAAGATGGAATTGAAATGCTAACCTATTATCCTAGGGATCTACAATCTTTAATATGCTACTAATAGCTAGGTAGCACTTGATGTTTTCAAGTGCTACCTCAATTTATTCACATAACAATCTGAGGTGAAAACATGAAATTTTTTATTTCCGCTGATATCGAAGGAATTGCTGGTGTCAGTACGATTCAGCAGCTTGTAAACAATGGAGAATATCAACGTTTTAGAAAACTAATGACAGAAGAAGTCAATGCTGCTGTCCGTGGTGCATTTAACGCAGGGGCAACAGAAGTGGTCGTGGCAGATGGTCATGGGAACATGTCCAATATTTTAATTGAAGAACTTGATCCCCGTGCACGGCTCGTTTCTGGAAACAATCGAGTCATGTGCCAATTGGAAGGACTGGATGAAACCTTTGATGGCATCATTTTCATTGGGCATCACGGTCGTGAAGGAGCCTCTGAAGCTGTTATTTCCCACACCCTTGCAGGTGTTTGTGTAAGGGAAATGAAAATTAACGGTAAGGTTGTTGGGGAAACGGAAATGAACGCGATGGTCGCAGGGGCTTTTGGTGTTCCAGCCATCTTTATCAGTGGTGACAATCTATACGTTAAAGAAGTAAAGGAAACCTTGCCAGATGTGGAAAGTGTTGTGACAAAATACGCAAGAGATCGCTTGGCTGCAGAGTTAATTCATCCAAAGAAGGTTCATGAGCTGATCGAAGCCGCTGTCAGCAAGGCCGTTCAGAATTTATCTCAATTTAAACCATTAGATACAAAAGATATGGAAACCACATTTGAAATCACGTTTAAGGGACCCCAGCAGGCGAGCATGACTTCCACTCTTCCGACAGTGGAGATGACGTCAGCTACAAGCATCAAATTTACTTGTCCTGATATGATCACTGCCTATAAGCATATGTGGGGCTGCGTGATTATCGCAATGGCTGCGACGAATGGAGTGCTTGGACATGCCAATCAGTAATGAACCCATTTATAAAAGACTGATGGATGAATATGATGTAAGTTATGATGAAAATGGGGTTAATGGACAACGTTTGGCACTACGTCTTAATGAAATTGCCAAAATTGGCTTAACCGAACAAGATGGTTCAAACCGGCCTGGATTTTCTCAAGAAGAACGCCAGGTGAAACAACTCGTTGCAAAGTGGATGGAGGAGGCTGGGTTAGAGGTTCATCAAGATGGTGCCGGGAATGTAATTGGTAGATTGGAAGGAACAGATCCGACTCTCCCCACGATCATGTCAGGCTCCCATGTCGATAGTGTACCAAATGGAGGCCATTTTGATGGACCATTGGGAGTTCTAGCGGCATTAGAGGTTGTCGAGGCCTGGAGGGAAACCGGATACAGACCTCGCAAAAGCTATGAGGTCGTCATTTTTTCCGATGAGGAGGGTGCAAGGTTCAATGGTGGTTTGCTCGGCAGTCAAGCAATGGTCGGAGATTACGAAATGGATGAGCTCCAAAAACTTGTCTCCGTAGATGGTTTGTCCTTTGAGGAAGTGTTAAATAAAATTGATTTATCGAGCGACACCTACCGACAGGCATTACGAGATTTTTCCGATGTAGAATTGTTTGTCGAGGTACATATAGAACAGGGGAAGCGGCTGGAACGTGCGGAATTGCCATGTGGGATTGTGAATGGTATAGCCGGACCTTGCTGGTTGGAGGTTACCTTTACAGGTAAGGCAGGCCATGCGGGGAATACCCCGATGAATGATCGAAAGGATGCATTGGTCGCAGCAAGTGAGTTTATTACTAGCGTAAAAGCTCTACCAGCCAAGATTAACGATACAGCTGTGGCAACCGTTGGGAAAATTCACATATCACCGAACGGAGTGAACGTCATTCCTGGGGAAGTGACATTATACGTTGATATAAGAGATATCTATGAAGAAACGAGAAATCAGCTAGTCGATTTGGTTATTCAAGAGGTGGAAAACCTATCAAAAAGCCATCAAATCTCTATTTCCTATAAAAAGACATTGGAGATTCCTCCTGTACCAATAAAGAAAGAAATCCAACTTTTGTTAGAAGAGGTTTTGAGAGAACAGTCTATTGAACCAATGCGTATTCCGAGCGGTGCAGGGCATGATGCGATGATAATCGGTCAAAAAACGGACATTGCGCTTGTTTTTGTAAAGAGTATTCAAGGGATTAGCCATAATCCATTGGAGTGGACCGATTTGAAGGATTGTGTTCAAGCAGTTCAAGTTCTGAAACGATTTATAGAACGCCTTAATGAAAGAGGTTAAGGGGCTAAACTTTTCATACCTCGAAGGAACTAAGGCCAAACCAAACAGAATGAATAGAAAAAGCATTTTGACCACACCAAATGCTTTTTCTATTTCTATCATTACTTAATTAAAACGAAAGTACTTCTCATTCTGTACGACTTCGGTTATATACTTCATGGTGATCGCAGCTGCTTCGCCTGGATCGTAAGCTCTACGGCGATTAAGGATATTGGTAAACATTCCTTGCCAGATAAGGAGGGTTAACTCGTTTATGGCATCTGCATTGTTGGTAGAAATAGAGCCTTCTTTAACGGCGAGCTCCAAAAACGATCTTCCTCTTTTCGTGATATTAGGTTCAAACAAGATCATCTTTAGGCTCTCTGGAATGTCAATTAAGTCTTGGGGATAAAGCTCATAATAATATTCTAGTAATTTTTCCGGTTGCTCACCTAAATCTGCAATGAAAACAGCTTGAAAGATTTGTGGGTTTTTAAAAGAATGTTTGCAAAAGCATTCCCACGCTAAAAGCCATTGTTCAACTGGATTCTGTCCTTTCTGTATAACAGAGCTAACTTCATCGGTATAGGGCTTTAGAAACCTCATTGAGGCAAAAAAGATTAAATGGGAAACCTCGGAAAAATAGTTATAGATAGTCGCACTATTATAGCCGGCCCGATCTGCTACTTTTCGAATGGTAACCTTCTCTACGCCTTCACTTTCGATAATTTCTGCTGTTGCCTCAATAAAATACTTCCACATTCGTCTCTTTTGTATTTCTTTTTTGTCCATGATTTCCTCCGCTCGAGTTGTAACAATTTTTAGAAGATTTATATTGTTATAGTAAAATTCATGTGATAAGATAATCGCAATTATAATATAATCATGATTATCTTATCACAAAGAGACAACTCAAAAAAGAGTGGAGGGCTTTATAATGGTTTTTAATGTTCGTGATTCTTTCCTACAGACTAAAACTGATTTTCCTCACAAAATCAGGGAAATTGAACATATTTGGATTCCAATGAAGGATGGTACTCGGCTTTCAGCACGAATTTGGTTGCCTGAGGATGCAGAGCAATGTTCGATACCAGCCATTCTAGAGTATATTCCTTATCGGAAAAATGATTTCACGGCGCTTAGGGATTCCATTCGCCACCCATATTTTGCTGGTCATGGCTATGCAAGCATACGAGTAGACATGCGAGGTTCAGGTGATTCAGAGGGTATCCTGTATGACGAATACCTTCCACAAGAACAAGACGATGCACTGGAGATCCTCGACTGGATTAGCACCCAACCATGGTCGAATGGCTCCGTTGGAATGATTGGAAAGTCATGGGGAGGGTTCAACGGATTACAGGTAGCAGCACGGCGCCACCCTGCACTCAAAACGATCATCACCCTTTGTTCAACAGATGACCGCTATGCTGATGACGTGCATTATATGGGTGGATGCCTTTTGGGCTCGGATATGCTGTGGTGGGCCTCCACGATGCTTGTCTACAATGCAAGGCCTGCTGATCCGAGGGTAGTTGGCGATGAATGGCGTGACAAGTGGTTGGAGCGATTAGAAAAGACTCCTCCTTTCGTAGAGGAATGGATGAGACATCAACGAAGGGATTCCTATTGGAAGCATGGCTCCGTCTGTGAAAATTATGCAGATATCGACATTCCTGTCTTTGCGGTTGGTGGCTGGGCGGATGGTTATACCAACGCTATTTTCCGACTACTGGAAGGTCTGCCAGGTCCGAAAAAAGGGTTAGTCGGTCCTTGGGCCCACGAATATCCAGAGGTAGCAGAACCTCGTCCAGC
This sequence comes from Bacillaceae bacterium UBA7792, assembly GCA_002480735.1. Lineage (GTDB taxonomy): Bacteria > Bacillota > Bacilli > Bacillales > Cytobacillaceae > Robertmurraya > Robertmurraya andreesenii. The sequence continues at coordinate 8,891 of DLCS01000258.1, forward strand.
GATTGGATTTTTACAAGAAGCTTTGCGCTGGTGGGATTATTGGCTTAAGGGGGAAGAAACGGGGATTATGGAGGAACCCATGCTTAGGGCTTGGATGCAAGACAGTGTATTGCCAAACTCGAGCTATGATTATCGACCAGGACGATGGGTTGCAGAGAACGAATGGCCATCACCAAATATGGAACCACTTCATCTTTGGTTAAATGGTTCAGAGCTTGCTGAAGAGAATCCTTCAAATTCTCAAGAAATAACCGTTTCAAGCGTACAACAACATGGGTTATACGCAGGAGTATGGTGTCCTTTTGGGCAGGAGGGGGATTATGCCAGTGATCAACGATTGGAGGATGGCCTAGCGGTAACCTTTACATCTAGACCACTAGAAACCCCTCTTGAAATACTCGGTTTCCCCGAGTTGATGGTAGAATTGTCATCTGATCAGCCGCAAGCATTATTGGCTGCTCGACTTTGTGATGTTGCCCCGGATGGTTCTTCCACCTTGATTAGCTGGGGGATGCTTAATTTGACCCATCGGGACAGCCATGAATTTCCTACCCTGCTAGAGCCGGAAGAACGGTATACCGTCAAGATTCGTTTGAATGCAAATGGGTATCATCTACCAGTAGGTCACCGTCTCAGGATTGCATTGTCGCCAACTTATTGGCCACATGCATGGCCATCCCCTGAACCTGTTACTTTAAAGGTGTTTACAGGGGAAAATACTCGATTAACAGTACCAGTCCGTACACCTCAAGCTCTAGATTGTGAAATACATGAATTCGAGAAACCAAAGGCAGCAGCTGTGGCTGAAAGAGAAATTTTGAGAGAAGAAAGCCGAACAAGAGAGGTCCGCTATGATTTAACGAAGGGAGTCTGGACTCTTGATGATTATTCGGATGAAGGTGCACGTCGTTTATTAGCAAACGGGATCGAGTATGGCAGCACCAATCGAAATGTTTTTACCATAAAAGAAAATGACCCTCTATCAGCCCATGTCCAATGCGAGTGGACCCTAGATATTGGAAGGGGGGACTGGCAGACTCACTTGAAGACTTTTAGTACAATGCATGCGGATCAGTCAAAATTCTATATTACGAACAAGTTATGGGCATATGAGGGGGAGAAACAAATATTCCATAAAGAATGGAAATGTGATATTCCACGAGATTTTATCTAGATTTATGCACAAATTAAGGATAGAATGTAGTACATTTTATTATTATTGAGGGAAAGCATATGTCATCTATCATTTTTATAATCATAGCCGTTAACATTTTATATGTTTCATTATTTACCTTGAGAGTCATGGTTGTCATGAAAGGATATCGCCTACTTGCCTCCCTTATTTCCATGGCAGAGGTATTTGTCTATTTGATGGGGTTAACCATTGTCTTAGATAATCTGAATAACCCATTAAATATTGCAGCCTATTGTTTTGGGTGGGGGCTTGGTGTACTAGTCGGGAGTAAAATCGAGTCCATGCTAGCTCTCGGTTACGTGGTCATGGAGGTCATTCTTGAACCAATCGAAAGCAATTTACCAAATGAAATTAGATCTCAAGGCTATGGTGTGACCTCTTGGCTAGCAGAGGGGAAGGATGGAAAACGATTAGTTATGAAAATTTTGGCCAAAAGAAATCGTCAGGAAAAGCTTAAAAAATTTATTCTGTCTATTTCTCCAAAGGCATTTATCATTTCATACGAACCGACTCAATTTAATGGAGGATTCCTGCTTAAGAATTTGAAATAAGGAACGGGAGCATTTGGAGAATAAAGCTCTTCCTATGTAGATGGGCTAAAATAGTTGATTCTGACAGTAGTGCTTGGAGAGAAGTATAGCTCTCCAAGCATTTTTGATTCGTCGTAATCATTAGGAATTCAAAATGGATACAGTTAATCCATCTGTACTTATTCTTACAACTCGATTCATATTTAGGAAACCATCCTCTAGTTCAGGTCTTTCAGATAGAACAAGGTGTAGCTTAACAATATTGCGAATATGCTCTTCAAAGTAGGTTAAGACGGGCTGTTGAAAGAGAATTTTCTGATTGTTTATTTTTATCTCAATAAAGTTTTTATGGAGGCAACGATTCCCGCTTTGAATGATATTCATCGGGTCTATTGCGGAAAATGCCATTTTTCCTTCAATTACTATGTGATATCCATTCATTTCTGAAAAACTCGAAATTTCCTCTTCGCGAATTCTTTCTGCAATATTGATCAATTTTTTGGTTTCATGACTGATCGTCATAGGAAGCAAAGGCTCTGTTTCTACGTTCATAATTTCTTTAAAAAATTCATAAAGCGATTTCTCAGATTGAAAGAATGTTGTCTTCCAGTTGGGTGATAATTCATCAAGGAGTAAGCAAATGGATAGACCGGAACTATAACAGCTTCTGCGCAAATGTATTGTTGATTCTTGCTTATTAATTAGGGGCTCAATATAGGTTTGCAGTACATCGCTATAAGGTCGTTCACTTTTTTCAGAAAAAGCCTTCAGCTCTACATACCATGTAGGACCTTCAATCGTTTCAATTAGATTTTCATATTCGTGGAACTCACCAATGATTTTCTGCCTCTCCTCCCGGGTGGAGACAAATTGCTGAAGATTAAACAATTTCTCCTCTTTTGTTGAAGCCATTAAAGCTTGATATAGCCATTTTCGTTCTCGATTTCGCAGCTCGATGTTTTCTTCTGAGAGCGGATAGGTCACACCAAGCATTTCATTGGCGAATCTTTTTTCTTCTTGAAGGAACTGATAGCCATGGAAAAGTTCATGGATGAGAATCGAATAGAGACTAGCGTAGTCCTTATAGTAACTCACATCAACAATAGCCGTTGGGTAATCCTCAAAGAGAATAAGTGTGCTGCCGACAAATTGTTCTGTCCAATTAAGGGATTTATATGGCTTTTCGTTATAGTTTGGATGATGATAGAGCAGCACATTTTTATCATCATATAGAGCGTAGGCAACCGCTTGAAAATTAGGCCAGTATTCTGCAAGTTCTTGTTCGGTCAATTCGATCGTATTCATCTTTTTTCCCCATTTCTCCAAATTCTAGTTTCATCATATCATTTTTTGAAATGGTATAATTGTAAAAAATCAACAATGAAGGGAAAAAGGAAGACGGGGTCTAATGTTGAGAAGTACCCAATGAGGCGGATTGGAGCATGAACGTTCGAGGAAACCTTGCTGAGTAGTACCCAATAGGGCTGATTGGTGTATGAACGATGAAAAAACCTTGTTGACTAGTATCCAATATTACCGAATGGAAAAAGCTAGAATACTTGCTGCAAGAGAGGAGAAATCTGAATGCTGATGTTAGAAGCAAAGAATATTGTCAAAGTATATGGTGAACTGGCTGGTGAAGGAGCGACAACAGCTCTTGGCGGAGTGAGCTTTCAACTGAACAAAGGGGATTTCATCGCGATTATGGGTCCTTCAGGAAGTGGGAAAACCACTTTGCTCAATATCTTGAGTGGGCTCGATAAGCCAACATCAGGTGAAGTGATTATCGATGGGAACATCATTAGCTCGCTGAATGGGGAGCAGTTAGCTTTATTTCGCCGCAAGCAACTAGGCTTCGTATTCCAAGATTTTAATCTTTTAGACAGCTTGACTGTGAAGGAAAATATTGTTGTCCCTATGGTGTTGGAAAAGAAAAGCGCAACTGAAATGGAAGAAAGGGTCCATGAGCTTGCATCTTTATTTGATATTGAGGAAATTCTCAATAAATATCCCTATCAAATCTCGGGAGGACAGCAACAACGAACGGCTGTCAGTCGTGCACTCGTTAATCATCCTAGCTTGATTTTTGCTGATGAACCGACAGGGAACCTGGATTCTAAATCTTCAACCGTCATTATGGAATGCTGTGAAAAAATTGTCCAGGAGCTATCAGCTACCGTTCTTCTCGTAACCCATGATGTCTTTGCAGCCAGCTATTGTCGTAAAGTCATTTTTATAAAAGATGGTCTTATCCATTCTTCTATTGATAGGAAGGGGAGCAGAAAAGATTTTTTAAATCAAATTATGGATAACCTTGCAATCCTTGGAGGAAGAACCGATGTCTTTTAAGCAAATGATTTGGAAAATGGCGAAGGCCGAATATAATAAATATCTTTTTTATTTTCTCTGCAATAGCTTTGCTGTTATGTTCTTTTTCATGTTTGCGACCGTCTATTTCAATGAGTCCGTCGTTCAGGTTAAGCAGTCCGAATCGATTCAGTATGTGTTAACGATACCCGGGGTTGCCCTTGTAGTATTTACGATTTTTTTCATTCACTATGCTCATCATATTTTTATCAAGAAGAGAAAAAGTGAATTTAGCTTACTTATGACACTTGGGATGTCGAATCGGGATATATCTAAGCTGCTGCTGTTGGAAAATGCTGTGATTGGGTTGTTTTCTCTTATAGCAGGTTTGCTTGCTGGAATGATTTTTTCGAGACTATTCTTCTCGCTATTAATGAATCAGGTTGGAATTGAAGGTGTTTCGTTTCAAATAATAGGGAGTATGTTCTTGTCAGCAACAGCTGCCTTTTTACTCGTATTTCTCATTGTTGTTGGGAAATCTCTCTTTCTCATTCTTACAAGGGACCCGATTGAAAGTATGAAAAGCGAGCAAATTCGGGAGACACTTACCATGAAAAGCCCTCTCTTTGGGGGAATAGGGGTAGCTATTTTAATCGGCTCGATTATAGGGCTTTATTTTACGTATGGAAATCCAGTTATTGGTGGGGATTACCTAATTTTTTGGGCGATTGCCACGTTTTTAGGATTGTATATTAGTCTTTTGCAGTTCACTAGTTTTATAATTGAGCTCGCGAAAAGGAGCAAGCAATTTTACTATCAACATATCCTTTTTTGGACGAATTTGGATACGAAACTTAAGCAGTTAACCTCCATTTTCATGCTCGTGACGGTCATGATTATGGTGACGATTTTGTACAGTACGATCATCCTATTCTCTTATATGTCCGCAGAAAAAGAGGCAATCGCCCAAAATCCTTTTGATATCGCTTTCGTTGAAGTGGACATTTTGGATACTTCTCTTTTAGTGCAAAAGGAAAATCAATTGCAGGAGCATATCAGTATTCCGTTCTATTCTTATTCGCAAAAAGATACTTATTATGATTGGACGAATACATATACTTTTATATCGGTAGATAATTTTAATAAACTAACGTCACGGAAATTGTCGCTTGAAAATGGAGAGTTCCTATCCTTTATAAATGTGGATCCGGAGCATGCTGATGGCTATGAAAAGAACATTTTGTTTCCGATTGAAAGTGAGAGAAGGAATTTTGAGCTGAAGGATACGATTTTTGATAAGAGGATTAATGACGTGCCCAATCTTGGTGAAATGATTATCGTGAACGGGAATGATTATGCTTCATTAAAGGAGCGATCGGATGGGGAGGAAGCAACTTTGCATCTGGTGAATGTGGAAAATTGGAAAGAATCGGGTCCTTTTGTGAAAAAAATTGAGGAACGACTAAAAACTGGGGCTGACGATCAAGATGTGGTTCAAATAGCTTCAAAGATAGAGGATTACGAGCGTCAAAGGAATTCGAATGGGATCTTATTTTATGTAAGTACCTTTTTAAGTGTCTTATTTTTCTTTGGCTCATTCATTCTATTATACTTGCACCTATTTTCTAGTGTGGAACGAGAGAAGGAAAAATATAGCAAGCTGCGACTTATCGGAATTACGGCACTTGAGATGAAGCGAATCATGACCAAAGAAATCGCGACCATATTTTTTATTCCCACTACGATCGGAACAACATTAGCACTACTATATGTTGTTGCAATGGCAAAGGATATTGGGGGAATCACGAAACATCCAGATATCCTCTTGTACTTTTTCATCGTTGCTGGAGTATATTATGTTATCCAAATAGGGTTTTATCTGTTTGCGAAAAGAAAAATGCTGTCTGAAATGATTCGTTAGACATAGTTTTGAGTACTGAAGCGGAATAGAGTAAGAGGTAAATGGGGGCATGAACTTGGATAGAAGGATAGTCGGATACATGATAAGTTCTTTTGGTTTAGGGGTATTAATAAGTGCAATCATTTACCCTATGGGTTATTTGGAATCAGTAGTTGTATTTCATACAATGATTTCTATTGGGTCTTTGTTAATTGTTCTCGGATTATTTATCCGTCACAGAGTGCGTTTCTGAACATGAAAATCGTTGTTGTATTAGTGGTTCAGCTTAATTAAAGAAGGGATTATTAAACAATTCATAGAATAAGATAACGAATTAAAAATTTTTTTTGGGATATTTACAATGGAGGTGCAAAAATGTACGAAATAGTAAAAACCTATAAACAAGCAATTCCTGCAATGCGTTTTATTGGAAATAGGTATGGTAATAAAGATAGGGTTAATGGGGGATTTGGGGCAAAATGGGAAGAATGGTTTGCTGCTGAGCGTTTTAATAAACTTGAGTCATTGGTAACAGATGAATTTATGAATATTTACGAAGATTTCAACACAAATGTTGGCTTGATGCGCTGGAAAGAGGGGGAAGAATTTGAATATTGGATAGGGATGTTTCTCCCAGAAGGTACAGTAGTACCAGAGGGGTACGAGTATATTGATTTTTCAGATTCTAATCTAGGTGTTTGTTGGTTACATGGGACAGAACCAGAAATATATGGTAAGGAAGAGCAATGTGCCGAAAAACTTTCGGAAGAAGGTTTTGAAATAGTAACTGATGAAAAAGGGGCCTGGTGGTTCTTTGAACGATATGGTTGCCCTCGTTTTACTAAACCTGATGAAAGTGGAAAAGTAATTTTAGATATATGTCACTTTGTTAAATAGGTGGATTTTTGTGGTAATGAATTAAATAATAAAATGCTATGCAAAGCACTAAAAGATTTGCTTTCATTATGGATGGAACTCATCTAGTGGTGAGGTTGAATTGTTTCGTGGGCAACGGGGACTATCTGAACGATATATTCAGTTGAAGGGAGGTTGTTTATGGTTTATGTCGCGCTTCTTCGGGGGATTAATGTAGGTGGAAAAAACAAAATTGACATGAAGCTACTTAAGCAGTCTTTTGAAAAAGCTGGGATGAACGATGTGATGACTTACATAAATACAGGTAATATTATTTTTTCACACAATGGCCAAAACAAAACGGAGCTATCATGTATTTTGGAAGAGGTGATTCATCATGATTTCGGGTACCAAATTAAAGTAGTCATTCTGAGTATCGATGATGTCAGTGTAATTATGAACGCTATTCCTGAAACATGGAGAAACGACAAAGACATGAAAAGTGATATTATGTTTCTATGGGATGAAATTGATGATGAATCTGTACTTGAAAAGTTGGTCATCAAACCGGATATCGAGACGGTGAAATATGTCCCAGGTGCGATTCTTTGGTCCGTTGACAAGAAAAATGTAACCAAAAGCGGAATGACAAAAATTATTGGAACCAAATTATACAAACAGGTTACGGTAAGAAATGTCAACACCGCTCGTAAAATTTATGAACTTATGCAAGCACAACGAGTTTAGTTCGTAGGGACTAGATTCTTTGTTGCCATTGTAAACGGGAGGTCCTCATGCAATTATTTTTCTGGCCCTTTATGATTCTTTCAGTTGGGTTGGCGATTTTGTCGCTTAATTTAAGGAAACCTTTGTTTTTAGTGATTGCCTCTGTTTTAATTTTGCCTTTATCATTGTATCTTGCGGCAACGCCACGGTTTGAAATATGGGGGCTCATCTTCCCTCTATTTTATGTTGGAGCCGCCTGGTATTTGAAGCAACGAAAAATATGGTTATCTGTAGTACTAGTAATTCCCAATTTTTTATTGATTGGTTGGCTAGGATTTGCAGTATTGACCCAATAGATCTGGACATTATTTAAAGCAGCTAAACTGCTAGTTTCAAGTTTGCTGCTTTTTTAAAAGGCCCAGAATTTTTTTACTTAGATGTTCTTCCGATTCATCTTCTAAATATATACAGTACTCAGCGTTTTGCACATAGCTGTAAATAATTTGTGCCTCGTCTATTTCGTCCTTTTGGATTTCGTGAGAGGAGGTTTTGCCTTCTTGTGTGAGAGGGATCAAGATATCTGCCTTTAACTGTGTACATAAGTTCTTTAAACTGGACATTTTCCATTCGTATTTTTTCCGGAAAAGAACTCTGTCACCTTCCATAAGGAATAATTTGAAAAAGCGATCATCGAGTGGTTCAATGACAAGAAGCTTTTTATTTTCTTTTGCAAATTGGAGTACTTTTTCTTTGTAATGAACTGTATGAAGCGCATCTAAATAGTCTCTGTATTTGGCAGCCGTCTCAAAATCTAAGCTTTCCGAAGCATCGTTCATTTTTTTCTCCATTTCATCGAATAAACCATCGTCATTCCCGCTTAAAAAGTCAATAATTTGGTTAAGGATAGAATGATATTTTCTCTTTATCTCTTCCCCGCCCAAACAAATTCCCATGCACAATCCAAGAGAATAATTCAAGCATGCTTTTTGGTGGTTTGCTTGCGCAGAGCAGTCGATTTGGAAAAATTCCTTAAGGCCTTGAACGGCTGTTTCGATTCTGTTTCGATTCGGAAAAGGTCCGAAATATTGGTGCTCATTGTTTCCGGTGCTGTTGACAATTTTGATACTCGGATATTTTTCTGTGACGTGAACCGAAATATAGCAGTAGACCTGTGGGTTCTTCATCATTCGATTAAAAATTGGTTGTAGCTGTTTAATCAATTGGCACTCAAGCAGCAAGGCTTCAAATTCTGTATCCGTTTCAATAATGTCGAAGTTGCGAATATTTTTAACTAGCTTCTCCACCTTTTTAGAATGTTTGCTAGAGGTCTGGAAATAAGATTGGACGCGACTCTTCAGATTTTTCGATTTTCCAACATAAATAATCGCATCAAAGGAATCCTTCATTAAATAGACCCCAGGGGAGGATGGGAGTTGTCTGGCTTTGTCTTTAAGTGTCATTACGGTTCCTCCCTTGTGGTTTGACTCCATTTTATCAAGAAATTTAGCGTTGTACACTCCTCACTTACTGCCAAAAAAATAGAAACCTACCTATTTATACCAATCTTTTTGCTATAATAGAATAAAATCATTTAACAAGAGAGGCGTGTAACAACATGACAAAAATTGCGATTATTTCGGATATTCACGGAAATAAAACAGCTTTAGAAGCGGTATTTAACGATATTCGTAAAAGAGAAATTGAAAGAATTTTTTGTTTGGGGGATTTAATTGGTAAGGGCCCACAGAGCTCAGTAAAGATTCTTGTAATAGAAAAGGGAGATGGATCAGTAGTCATTAATATAAGACTGATATTTGGAGGAGTCTATGATACTAGAATTGCATAATCTTGAGTTTTGGAAGTGTAGAAGCTTATTAAGTGAACAAGGCAATTAGAGGCTAAAGCCGTAGTGGAAGGGATTAATCCTGGAAGAATATTTGTTGATGAGCCTGTTTCACCTAGCACAGGAATGATTTGGCTTGGGAATAATGACGGATTCATATTTTTTGGAAATGAGGAAAATGAGAAGTTCAATAGTGAAATAAACCAGTTCATTGATGAAGTTATCATCCCAGAGGCACAAAAAGTAAATTTGAAATGGTTTGAAGGACTGGATAACCATGAGAAATGGAACAAGACGATTGAAGGTGTATTTGAAGAAAGAAAGCTGGGGAGTTGGAATCAAAGGGTTTACACATTACAGGTAGCGGATTATCAAGGGAACCGTGAGCCGATGCTTGAAAAGGGCTATGAAATTGTGAAAATCACGGGCAATCTACTTATGAATCATAACTCTATTAGGAATTTTGAATTTTTGCAGTCCAAAATATTGGAATTCTGGTCTTCACCTGAGGAATTTTTAGACGTGGGAATTGGATATTGTGTTCTCTACAAAAATGAAATTGTTTGCATCTGTTTTTCAGGCTTTGTTGTGGAGAATGTGCATTGTATTGATATCGAAACTGTCGAAGCTCATCGGGGCAAGAATTTAGCTCGAAAAATCACGCACAGTTTTGTAAAAGAATGTTTAGCGAATAATATGGTCCCCTATTGGGATTGTATGGAAATGAACAAAGCTTCCATTGCTGTAGCTGAGAATGTAGGATTCAGAAATGTATTCAATTATGTGGGGTATGAATTTTTGCTTGGTTAATTAAAGGATTTGAACAATAACCTCTAGGGGAGATGAGTTTGAGTAGGATTCAATTTGTACGTAATGAAGAAAAAAAGTATCATGATTTCTGCTATGAGAACTATCAGTTCTTTGAAAAAATGGGACGTTATTCAAAACATCGTGAAGCCCTTAGAATTTGAAATTATCAGGGATCAGAAAGCTGTTCTTATGAGGACAAATGCGATCACCTATGTTGTCAAAAAAAGATAGAGTCGTTTACAAAAGGGGAGAATTGCTAGTGAATGAGGAAATAAAAATTAGAAATGCGAACAAAGAAGACATTCCACAGCTGTTAAATTTGATGCATTTGTATATTGTCGATTTTTATAAACGGCCGGAGCCCGATAAAGAATCACTCCAAGCATTGATTGCCGACTTAATAGATAATCAAACACTAGGGCTTCAGTTTGTTGCTGTGAAAGCTGGTGAACTATTAGGATTTGCTACCCTCTATTTTTCGATGAGCACTTTACAGGTAAAAAAGACAGCCATTTTGAATGATCTTTTTGTATTGGATTCGGCTAGAGGACAACAATTAGGGGAGCAATTATTTCAAGCCTGTCTATTTTATATCAGAGAAAATGACTTTGCCTATATGACCTGGGAAACGGCAAAGGATAATGTCATTGCTCAATCTCTATACAAGAAGATGGGTGGGCAATTGTCTGAATGGTTGACTTATGAAATGAAGTAAAGAGGATTACCGTGAAGTGGGTTTGGGGAAATTTTTGCGTGAAAAATGAAGGATTTATAGGGCTTTAACGAAGTATATTCTTGTTATAGAGGTGGTTCCTATGTTACATTTTTTTGAATATAACTGGCAGGTACGTGATGAATGGCTAGACTGGTGTCAACAGCTACCTGTAGAAGAACTAGTGAAGGAGCGGACAGGTGGAGTAGGGAGTATTTTGTATACTCTTTTCCATATTATAGATGTCGAATATAGTTGGATTCGAGGGATTCAAGACAAGGAAGATATTATGGTCGACTTTGAGAATTATGCTACACTTGAGAAAGTGACGGCTCTTTCGAATCAATTCCGAACAGAAATTAAAGAATTTCTGTATAAAGACCTGGCTAGTTTTGAGGATAAAATCGTAACGGTCCCTTGGGATGAACAACCGTACATGAAGTCTGAAATCCTCCGCCATATCATTGCCCACGAAATTCATCATATTGGTCAATTGTCCGTTTGGGCAAGGGAACTCGATATCCAACCTGTTTCGGCTAATTTTGTTGGGAGAAAAATATTGGTTTGAGCAAGGATTGTGTCAGGCTTTCCTGAAGAGGGAGGAAGTGTTATCGAAGATTTTGAGGGGAATTTGATTGAGCTAACATTATAAAAAAATAAGACTTGATTGAGGAAAATGCTTATGAAGATGGATGCACCAAGGATTTCTAGAGAATTGCCACGAAAAGGCTTCAAGCAGATATTTTATGAAGAGGATTTTTCCCTTGAAACCTGTGAAGTAGTGGATTCGGTTTTTGATAATGAAGTGATCGATAAGCTTCGATTATATGATGTAGTGTTAAAAGATTGTAGCTTTGTCCATACTGATTTCGGTCAAGTTGATCTGACAGATGTGATTTTTGATGGCTGTAATTTATCCAATACGGTGCTAAGAAAATCCTCTATCCACCGAGTTGTTTTTCGAAATTGTAAATTGGTCGGTGTCGACTTTTCGGAGTCTTATTTTGGAAATGTGGGTATCGAGGATTCTGTGTTAAATTTAGCGGCATTTGGTGAGTCAAAGCTAGAAAAAGTTATCTTTAAGAATACTGCATTAAAAGGTACCGATTTTTTTAACTGTAAATTGAAAAATGTCGAATTTCAAGAATGTTTATTGGATGGAGCGAACTTTAGTGAAACTTCTTTAAAGGGGATTGACATAAGAACCTCAACATTCGATGAGCTCTTGGTCGACTTGAAGGATTTAAGAGGATGCAAGGTATCAAGCTATCAGGCGATTCAGTTTGCCAGTTTGATGGGATTAGTTATTAAGGATTGAAATAGATGGCTTTTTTTAGGGTGTTGGGCAAAAGAATTTTATCATTTTAATGGGAGGGTGATTTCTATTCGGACGAAAGCTCAATATCCATTTTTGTATTTTTTTGTAGAGCAGAACATCGTGTTTGTATTGAAACTAGAGAGCGATCATTATGCCACTTTCACAACGATAAGCGAATGTGGAGAGTGGTTGACCTATGAACTGAATGATGGAGAGGAATTCGATTCTTTTCACCATGAGGAGCATGCTCCCCTTGAAGGGAGAGGGTATTTCCTCGCCCAAGATCATGTCAACATCGTAGTTGAAGAAATAAATAATCAAATTCAGCTCCGCCGTCGGCAATTACGGAAAAGAGGGAAGGACTCCATATCTCCGATACATCTTGTATGTACTGAGTCTGCGGCGGGCTCTTTAAAGGTGGGGCTTCCGAGACCAAAAGAAGTGATTGGATTCCCTGATTTCTTTTCCATTGGTCCTTTATGGAAGCTACTTGAAAAAATGGGGCAAGACTACCGTAACGAGTGGCTGTATGAAAATATAAATCTCATGCAGGATGAATATGATTACATAAACAAGCTTACTAATGCTTTGCGAGAAATAGAGGATTTATCTGATAAGGCACCTATTTATTTGTGGGTGGGGAATAATGCTGATGAACAAATAGGACTGCGTTTCTTCCTCTATCTTCTACGGAACAAACCAAACGAGATTTTTGTTATAAATTCAACTAAACAATCTTTATCAGACGAAACAAATCCGGTATTTTCAACCGGACAGCTAAATCCAGAGCAGTCAAAGGAGATTTTTGCAAAAAGTCAGTCGTTAGGGCCATTAACCGCTGCTGAACGAGTTCAAATGGAGAGAGAATGGGAAGCTTTAGAAGGAACGAAGGAAGTTTTACGAATCTGGGAAAATGAGAAAATAGTCGGGGTAAGCGATGATTATTTTGATCCTCTGCTTATGAGCGTAATTGATAGGCTTCACGCGAAACAAGAAACAAAGGATTTTATCAGGGCGGGAGAAGTAATCGGTGAAATTCTTGAACAATCAAATTTGTTTGTGAATATCTTTTACTTGGAATATCGGCTACGTGCTCTTATTTATGGTGGAGCTCTTGAACTCAAGGGAATTCCAAAATCCATGAGGCATTATTGGGTAAAAATGCGATAGAGGGTATGACATAGGAAGAATGATTTCCCTCAAGCCAAGAAAGTGACAGGATCGGTCATCAAACTGAAAAGGAAATGCTCGTTAGAACAAAAATCTCAAAAGAAAAGACAGTCTTGATGATTTAGGACCATTTGCATGAATGTTTATTTCCTTTTTTGTAGAGTTATAATATAATGAAATCAACATAATCTAAAAAAAGACAGCAGGTGTTGCTGCACCCGCTGTCAAATACAATAGTCGCCACTCAAAGAAGCGGCCGGCTCCAATTGGCAAATGAAATAGACCAATCCCTATGCACTTGCTAGGCTCAAGGGAGGTCTATTTCTTTTTGTCATGAGACAACAATGCGAGAATAAGCATCCCAAACGTCAGCATTAACATCATCGCTTCGTATGTCGTCACCGCATCACCCCCTTTCAAGCGGGAGTGAGCCAGACCACCCTTGAGTGAACCGATCCTATTGTATAAGGAATATTATACCATGGACAAATAATAGAAGGGTACAGGTAACAATCCCTAACCTTCTTCCACGGAAAAAATAAAACTGGCCTTTTGCCCTATATCTCATCTAGGGATATGACTTCGCCGCTTACCGCATGGACCCCATCATGACAATCTAATTTTCCACATAAAACAAAGCGTTCTTCTTCAGAATCGTAGACATAGACGGGTGTTAGCGTAAGAAATGGCTTGAGTTTTGCAAAAGCTTCTTCTTTCTGGATCTTGATTTCTCCAGCACCGGTAAAATCATGTAGCATTTCAAGCATCATTTCGTTGTCGATATAGTTTACGGCATTGAATGCTTGATCCAAAAATACAATTAGCTTTCGCTGAAAGACTTTATGATCTGTCTGTTGACGTCTTAAGGTAGCTTGAATATAGCGCTTCTCTCGATGTAATGTTTTTAAGATCCATTTTCCCGAATCCTCAGGGTAGACCCGTTGCAAAAAGTGGATGACTTCAGCGATGGCCTGCTCCTGATCGTGAGGAGAAATCGGTTCTAAATCAGGGTGAGGCTCATGGCTAAAGGCCTGTTCAGGTAAGATGTCTTCATGAAATTCGATTTCCATTCTTTCAAAAGGCTGGTCACTCTTCGAATCCCAATAGAGTGGCTTCTCTATCTTCACAAAGGCGTGCTCAATAGGAAACACTTCAAATGGTATGGTCTTCCCAAGGTCATTCCGAATATAGAGCTCCTCGAGTGCATAGATCGGGATCAATTGCTTCTTTTCGTAAGAAGGGAAATCAATCCGCTTTACTTGTTCAGCAGCAATTTTCTCAACATCATTTAAGCTAAGTGTGAATTCTTCCGTGTTAAAAAGCTGTGCAGAAGGGAAGCTTCCAAATACACTATAGAAAATGAGTCTTCCTTCATCATCAAATTTAATTTCTATGTAGCCAGAAGGAGAAACTGGCACCCCATGATAGCATTCCTGAAAGCGATATTCTCCTGCCTTCTCCTCAACCAGCCGGAATTGAGCTCCGTTCTTCAGCCCTGTTTCTTCCTCAATCCAATTCACCACTTGCTCTAGATCGACATTGGAAAACGTCAACCCACTAGCATAGGATTTCCCATCAACAAAAATAATGCTCTCAAACATCCGATTGTCAATTTGTAATTCAACGACAGCTGTCCCCACTGGGTTTAGATCTTCTTCAAACTCAGTTACATTTTTAGGGAACCATTCCATGCTTAATGTATAAATGGTTTCGTTCTGGAAGTTTACCTTCCGATAGAGTTTATGTCGCTGTAAGATGTAGTTTTCTAGCCCAAGCTTTATGTAGGTATAGTCAATTAACTCTTGGATTCTTCCATCCAATGCTTCCACCTCCTACCTTATTTTACCACGATATGAAACTCTGCAGGTGTTTGTACCGTAAAGTATAATAGAGGAAAACGGAAGGAGAGTCATGCAATGGAAGAGATGCAAAAGCATTATTCCGAGAAAAAATTTTGGGCAAAATTGAAGAGATTTGCTGTTAAAGCGGGGCATTCGGTTGTGTATACAGCCCTGTTACTCTTTTATACACTGCAAAAGCCAGAACTGCCAACAAAGGCCAAAGTGACCATATTGGCTGCCTTAGGCTATTTCATTTTCCCTTTTGATTTGATTCCAGATATTGCGGCTGGGGTCGGTTTCACAGATGATCTTGGTGCTTTAGGAGTCGCTTTATTCCAAGTGGCTGTTCATGTTGATGAAGAGGTGAAGGGAAAGGCGAGAGAGAAGCTAGCAGGTTGGTTCGGGGAGGATGTCGATACTTCAGAAGTGGATAAAAAGTTGTAGAGATTTAAGCTCTATCATGAACCGAGTAAAAAATACCGAAGGAGATGCTGTCACTTCCTTCGGTATTTTCAGCATGAACGTAATTTTATCACTCAAGGCTTTTCAAATATTCTAAAAGATTTTTAAAATAAAAGGTAATAAAGACGGCACCCTGATCATCAAACAAGACAAAGCCCTGGCCGATGGAATACCACCCTCCACTAACTGGTTCGAAGTATACCTCGTTTATTCTTGAAAGAATTTCTTCTCGAACCGGATCGTCCATTTGAGCAAAAAAGTGTTCATCCCCGACCGCAACTAGGTTATATTGATTTGGTTTTTTTGAAAACCATTTTTCCTGTAATAGTTCCTCAGGCGGATCCGATATAATTTCCATCGAATGAACTTCCGTTTGAAAGGGGTCTGTCAAATGGTTAAAGGTGACTTTTGCTTGTATTTCTTGACCAATCTTTAACTCCTCAATTTTTTCATAATAAAATTTCCTCCAAGATAATCCTATGATCTTCTTTTCCCGATCAATTTCAAAAATGATCCCACCAAATGTTTCAGTCATCGACTGGAATTTCTCTTCAAAGAATTGAAGCAGCTCCTTCTCATCATTGGTTTGAATGACTACCTTTTCATCATCAAAAAGCAGAAAAGTAGGTGCCGCCGTTATATTGAGCTCTGGATAATTTTTCTGAACAGATTGGAGATCATCTGTCCCTTGCCATTTTGAGATGGAAATCGAACCAGTGCTGATGGGCGTTCCTACAAGTGGATCATCAAAGCCCATTTCATTATATACATAGAAAATAGAAAAAGATTGATCGTCATCACTAAGTAAGCTTTGATAGGAAACCACCTGTTCTCTTTCCAGAGGAACATAAAATGTTGCTTGCTTTTTTCCTTCCCATTTTCCCTCAATAGTGAGTGTTAAAGGACCAGGATCATTCGGAATTCGAATAAGTTTATTTTTTTCGTGCTTCCCTTGAAATAAGGGCATATCCATTTGGTACTTTTCATCCCAGAAGGAGACGGTAATAGAGGTTGGCTGTTCCCCCGGGAATCTTATTGAAAGATGTTCAAGAGGATTGATGGAGGTTGTCCGGGCATTTTGTAAAATCTCATCCTTTTCTTTATCATTCATTGGCTTATCGTTCCATTGAAACATGCCTAGTGTGACTGTAGCTTCAACATCGCCAACTGTAATGATTGGAATCGGTGGTTGTTCTTCCTTATGTGATTTATAAAGGTCAAGACTGATCATGATGGATATTCCAAGAAATATTCCAATTCCCCAAATCCATTTCTTCTTCATTTGAGTCACCTATTCTATGATTCTATTTCTACTAATATATCACAAAAAAGGGAATGCTAGGAGATGAGAAAAATGGATGAACGGGACTTGGTAGGATTCGAACCTACAAAATACTCAGCAGTTGTCCGGTGACATCGCTGGTCGCTCTCTCCGTTTGAGCTACAAGTCCCTTGAATTTAGTATGGGTATTGAGAAGAATTATATGCCAAAATTTTGAAGGCAATCGAAAATAAATATTCGTATGGGGATTGTGCAACTTATAGAAGAGGAGGTGTCGGAATGCCCAGAGGGAAAGAGCTTGAGCAGCTGCCTATGGCAAATACTGCGCCAAGTATCGGCAGGAATCCATCAAAGTTCGATCGGGAAGTCCTTGCAAGCAATGTCGGTGGAGAGCAGCCAATGCCAAGTAAAGTGGAAAAGGAAGGGAAGTAATCCCTTCTTTTTTATAGGCTATTGCTCGGTTTAATGAGTTCCGCCATCTCATTTTTTGTTGAGTTTACTAAAGTAGAGACCAGCTGTTGCCTCAATAATCTCTACACCTTTTCTCTCACAAAGTGTTCTTAATATTTCTCCAATATCCTTTTTAACTATAAAAAAATCCCTGCCGAGGGGGAATTTCGGCAGGGTAAGGGAGAGGATCTAAACCTAGCTCTATAATTAAATTACCCAAATTCATGGCAGCTTAAACTTTTTTATTTCTTCCTGTTTTCGTTTTTCGCTCACCAAATGTTTGCTTCATCATTTGATGTCCAAAGACAGCGATACCAGCGGCAATTACTCCATTTGTTAGAGCATCTAAGGAAAAACCGAATGTAAAAATCCCACGCCCTACAGACAGAAATAGAAGAATCCAAATAATGGTCCAATCTGGAATTCGGGGAGTATACTTTAGCGCAAATCCGATTACCCACAGGGCAGGTACAAGTACATAATAATTTCCATTTAAAAAATTTAACAGCTCCATACTCTTCAAGCCTCCTTATATTGAGGAATGTTTTTAATATAAGGTATGAAAAACGAAAAAGAGTGCTTGTTCGACCGTCATAAGAAAAAGAAATTTTACTTTTATTACGGCTCTATCACTTCCATTCGCATTTAGTGTCCGCCTGAGATGGACATTTTAAAGGAAATGTCCACCGGCGGTACCAGGTACCAAATTAAAAAGGTACTAAACTGAAAATGCCATGTCCTTTTGTCTTTCTTTTTTGTATGTAGAGGGTGAAGGGAGGTGAGGGATGATGGCAGAGGCAATGATTATGGATTCAAGACTTCGTCTATTGTTTGAGACAGGCTTGAATGACAAAGGTGAACCGATTTACAAAACAAAAACGTATAGCAACATTCGAAAGGATGCGACGGCTGAGCAGCTTTCTCAGGCGGCTAAAGCTTTGGGAGAGTTAACAGAGTACCCTTTAGCAGGCGTAGAACGAACTGACAATTTTGAGATTGTTGGTTAAGAATCATCAATAAATACTAGGAGGTGAAAAGAATGATGAAGACCTTGGAACTTCAGTTTGTTACGGATTCAAATCAAGCCACCAATATTTCGCTTGATGCTCCTAAGGAGCCGGTCGATCCGGTAGCGGTAAAATCAGCAATGGAAGCCATTATCGTTTCAAATGCTTTCTATAGTACAAAAGGGAAGCTAGTTGCGGTTAAAGGTGCGAGGGTAATTGAGCGTAATGTAACAGAATACGAGATTTAAGGAATGAAGGGGGCCAGAGATTTCTAGATTCTGGCTCCCTTTGGCCTATAAGAAGGAAGGAGGGTTAAAAATGGAACAATGGATTCCTCTAATCAGTGAGGTAGGCTTTCCAATTGTCGTGACACTCTATTTGCTTTATCGTATTGAAGCGAAGCTAGATGTAGTCGTTCAATCCATTCAAAGTCTACCCGAAAGATTAAAGGAGTAGTTTCTTATAATCAATTCATAGTCAGTGATTGATTTTAAGAAAAATAGTAAGTATTCGAGAGGATTATACACCATTCGACAGAAAGAAACATTGATATATAGGCATTTGTCGGGCTTTTTATATTGACGGAATAGACTGACAACGGTATACTAAAAACAGCCGTTCTGCACGTGTTAGATTGATGCAAGACACTTGTTCCAACATGTTTCAAAAGAAAAAGTTTGGATGGGGTATGTAAGCAGATGCAATACGTTGTAAATGGTGAATATCGCACAGAGCAATGGTGCAATAGGAGGATTTTTTTCAATGAAAAACGGTAAAGTGAAATGGTTTAACGCAGAAAAAGGTTTCGGATTTATTGAGTCCGAGGATGGAAATGATGTATTTGTTCATTACTCTGCAATCCAAGCTGATGGCTTCAAAACATTAGAAGAAGGTCAAGAAGT
>DLCS01000258.1:28364-28935 GCA_002480735.1 Bacillaceae bacterium UBA7792
GAAGAAGGTCAAGAAGTTTCCTTCGAAGTAGTAGAAGGAGCTCGTGGGCCACAAGCATCTAACGTAGTAAAACTATAATATTAAATGTGCTAAAACAGCTCAACCAAATTGGTTGGGCTGTTTTTTAGATCCGAAAGAAAGAATTTTTACTGACTTTGAAAATATTTCCCTACCGATTATTGTACCCACCCTTATCTTAACAGACTGTTATAATGGGAGTATGAGAGACAAAACGAGAGGTGATAGGGTTGAAGTTTATTCATACAGCTGATTGGCATCTAGGAAAGCTTGTACATGGAATTTATATGACGGACGATCAGCGCTTCGTACTAAATCAATTCGTAGAATTAATTGAAAAAGAAAAGCCAGACGCAGTCGTAATTGCAGGGGATCTCTATGATCGCTCTGTCCCACCGATTGACGCGGTGAATCTATTAGATGAGATTCTATTTAAAATAAACGTAGAATTAAAAACACCGATTGTGGCTATTGCTGGAAATCATGATAGTGCCGAGCGACTTTCCTTTGGGAGCTCCTGGTATAAAAATAGCCATTTCTATTTAACAGGGAA
>DLCS01000011.1:0-4160 GCA_002480735.1 Bacillaceae bacterium UBA7792
TGACTCGCTGTCAGCTGTCGATGCGAAGACAGAGGAGGAGATTTTGACCTCTCTTAAAAGAGAACGTGAAGGCAAAACAACGATCATCACTGCCCATCGTCTGAGCGCCATCCAACATGCCAATTTAATCCTAGTTTTAGACAAGGGCAACATTACAGAACGAGGTACACATGAACAGTTAATGGCTCAGGATGGCTGGTACAAAGCCATGTACCTACAGCAGCAGCTAGAGGAATTAGTGGAGCAGGGGGGATAAGGTTAATGAAAAAGTCATCGAAGACCGAAGGAAAGGAACAGCTGCATGTATTGCTTCGGCTCCTTTCATATACGAAGCCACATGTTAAGACTATTATTTTTGCCTTTGCGCTACTGCTTATTGCAACGATTGGGGATATTCTAGGTCCCATCCTTGTAAAAATATTTATTGATGATTATTTAAGACCGGGGAATTTAGTCTTTGGTCCACTCGTTACCCTTGCTACGGCTTATCTAGGTATTCACATTATAAATGTAATTGTGTCTTATATTCAGTTAGTGAAATTTCAGGAGATTGCATTAAAAATAATTCAGGCGATGAGGGTGGATGTTTTCACAAAGGTTCAATCTCTTGGTTTGAAATATTTTGATAAAACACCGGCTGGAAGTATCGTTTCAAGGGTGACAAATGATACGGAAGCCATTAAGGAAATGTTTGTCACGGTCTTGGTGACGTTTATTCAGAGCAGTTTTTTAATGGGTGGAATTCTTGTAGCTATGTTTATTCTCAACGTCAAGCTCGCTTTATTCTGCCTCCTCATTCTGCCAATTCTATATTTCATCATTCGTACGTACCGCCAGCTTAGCTCAAAGTTTTATCTTGATTTGAGAGAAAGACTGAGCCAGCTTAATGCAAAGCTAAGTGAATCTTTACAGGGAATGGGAATCATTCAAGTCTTTCGTCAGGAAAAGAGACTCCGGAAAGAATTTGAGGAAATTAACGAAAAGCATTACCACGCAGGAATGAAAAATATTCGCGTCGATGGATTATTACTAAGACCCGCCATCGACTTAGTCTATATCGGAGCATTAATTTTAGTTCTGAGTTTTTTTGGCATCAGCTCTTTTAATAGTCCGATTGAGATTGGTGTCCTATACGCCTTTATTAATTACTTAGACCGATTCTTTGAGCCTGTGAACAGCCTTATGGCCCAGTTGTCCTTATATCAGCAGGCGATTGTTTCTGCATCGAGGGTTTTTGGGCTTTTGGATGAAACGGAGCTCGCGCCAGTACAGATGGGAAATGCTGGATCGATTCAAGCGGGAGAAATTGAATTTAAGAATGTAACTTTCTCCTACGATGGAAAAAGGGACGTCCTGAAAAATATCTCTTTCACAGCCAAACCTGGTGAAACGGTTGCTCTTGTGGGGCATACGGGGAGCGGAAAGAGCTCGATTATCAATTTGATGATGCGCTTTTATGAATTCGAACGAGGTGAAATTCTCATTGATGGGAAATCAATAAAGGAATATCAAGAAGGAGAATTAAGAAGAAAAATTGGTCTAGTTCTTCAGGATCCATTCTTGTTTTTCGGGACGGTGAAGGATAATATTCGCCTACATAACAAGGAATTAAGTGTCGAAGAAATCGAAGAAGCAGCTCGATTCGTTCAGGCCCATCATTTTATTGAAAAGCTGGAGGGTGGAATGAATCATCCGGTTGTAGAAAGGGGCTCAACTTTTTCCAGTGGTCAGCGTCAGCTTATAGCGTTTGCGAGAACAATTGCCGCAAATCCAAAGATCCTTGTTTTGGATGAGGCTACGGCAAATATTGATACGGAAACAGAAGAAGCGATACAAACGGCATTGGCCAAAATGAGAGAAGGGCGGACCACGATTGCCATTGCCCACCGTCTCTCAACCATCCAGGATGCCAATCTGATTCTTGTGCTACATCAGGGTGAAATTGTTGAACGTGGCACCCATCAAGAGCTCTTAGCTCTGAAGGGTTTGTATCATAAAATGTATCTTCTTCAGAATGGTTCAGTGGAAAAATATGTGGATGTGATAAGCTAGTTATTAAATACAGCGGCTTTCGTATGTAAAAAAAGGATAATGAATGGGCTGTCACAGTTTGTTCACAGTCTATTCATTATCAATTGTGGAGAAACTCTGATAGAATGTAGGCATAATATTGTTTTTTTACTGGAGTTGTTAATATGACAGATGTGAACGTATTTCTGGCCCTTGGGGCGGGCTTCCTTAGCTTCATTTCTCCATGCTGCTTGCCTTTGTACCCTGCTTTTCTATCTTATATTACGGGAATGTCCGTTGGAGAGCTGAAGAATGAGAATGCTATGCTACAAAAAAGGAGTCTACTACATACTCTCTTTTTCCTATTGGGATTCTCAATCATATTCCTAGCACTCGGCTTCAGTACAACGTTTATTGGCGAGTTCTTCAGTAAATATCAAGATCTAATTCGCCAACTTGGAGCGATTTTCATTGTCTTTTTCGGACTTATGATTGTAGGAATTATCAGTCCAGAGTTTCTCATGAAGGATCGGAAATTTGAATTTAAGAACAGACCATCCGGCTATTTCGGCTCTGTGCTAATTGGTATTGCTTTTGCAGCTGGTTGGACTCCATGTACCGGGCCAATTCTAATGTCGGTCATTGCTTTAGCGGCAACAAACCCGGGTTCGGGCCTTCTCTATATGATTGCCTACATCCTTGGTTTCGCTATACCATTCTTACTCCTTTCATTCTTCATTGGGAAGATGCAATGGATCAGAAAGCATAATGTTCTGATTATGAAAATCGGTGGCTACATTATGATTGTCATGGGGATTGTTCTTTTCTTTAATTGGATGACAAAAATTATTGCTGTTTTTTCTGGTTTGTTTGGTGGCTTCGTAGGTTTCTAGTGAAGCCATTTTTCTACCACTGTCCGTACGCAAATGTATAGAGAGAAATTTGTCGGAATGTATTGATTGAAATTGTAGGTTCTGTCGATTATATTATTAATTGCATGCTTATATTGAAAATAATTATGTAATTCTTCTGTGATAAATCTGGGGGTATACAACGATGGCAAGAATATTAATAGTAGACGATGCAAAATTTATGAGAATGACACTTTCCAATATCCTAACGAAAGCGAATCACGAGATTGTAGGAGAAGGGGAAAATGGGATAGAAGCTGTCGAGCTGTACAGAAAGTTAAATCCAGATTTAGTTACATTAGATATTACAATGCCTGAAATGAGTGGTCTTGATGCCATTAGGGAAATTAGAAAAGAGTTTCCTCAAGCAAAAGTCATTATGTGCTCGGCGATGGGCCAGCAAAAAATGGTTGTGGAGGCGATCGAAGCTGGGGCAAAGGACTTTATTGTAAAGCCCTTCGATGAAGGAAGGGTACTTGAGGCAATTAATCGGGTCTTAAATTAGAAGTCAAACCATTTAAGTGTCAATCTTAAATGGTTTTTATATTTGTTTTTCGATGAAATCATATCCCTACATCTTTTTTCTTTCCCTTTCAGTGTGTGTTTCATATATAATGATGGGGAATATCTTATTAAGTAAAGGATGACCAGTATGAACTACGTTGTGATTACGTCTGTTGGTGCTGTTTTCATGGCATTTTTTGCTTTGTTTGTCCGAATGAAATCAGCGAAGAAGCCAGTATCTGCAAAGAAAATTATTTTACCACCTATTTTTATGAGCACTGGTGCATTGATGTTTATTTTTCCTATGTTTCGCTTGACCCCGCTTGAGATATTAGAAGCGGTTATTGTCGGTTTCTTATTTTCTCTATTGTTAATCAAGACATCAAAATTCGAAATTCGTGATAATGATATTTACCTAAAACGCTCAAAAGCCTTTATTTATATTTTGGTGAGTTTGATTATCATTCGGTTAGTTGCTAAGTCGATTTTGAGCGCTTCCATTGACGTAGGGCAGCTAGGTGGCATGTTCTGGCTCCTTGCCTTTGCGATGATTGTCCCTTGGCGCATCGCCATGTATGTCAACTACCGGAAATTAAGGGATGAGCTATATGGTAAGACTCCTACGGAGTTGGCCTAGAATAGATTCAACAAAAAAACGGTCGAATACCAAAATTCGACCGTTTCTTACAGATTGTGTTTAATATTCAGATTGATTCTAGCCTTATGTGTATGGAG
>DLCS01000011.1:4363-4953 GCA_002480735.1 Bacillaceae bacterium UBA7792
AGCGGGCGTTGTGAACCCATACACATAAGGCAGTATTAAAACGAAAATAAATTAACAGAGCCTTAAAACAAATGCTGATAGGGACCTACATCTATTTTTTTCTCATTCAATTTTTTGAGCAAAAATTTATGATCTCGCTTTGGAGTGGCCATGATGTAGCCCCGAATAACTAAGTCCTGTGTAATCTTATCACTTTTTTCATTTAATGTGAGTTCTCCAATTTTCCCCGCGATCTTATGTCTTGCTACGTCACGGAATAATTCTGGAACTGGACTGACTAAGTCCTCAAGCAAATCCTTTTCCTTCTGCTGCCAAAGATGTTTTGTCTGCTCGACATAGTATTCCTCCCAATCCATGTCGGATTTTCCATCTTCCTTTGGCATCTTTTTCAAAAACTTTCTGAACATAAAATATCCGCCGATCGCCATCGAACCGGCGAAAATAAATACCCAAATAAGAATAAACCAAGAAAACCATCCTTCAAGCATATACTTCACCTGCACTGTAATTTCTATCCACTATTATAGACGGTTTGGATGTGATAAGACAAGGAATAACCTTACGTTCGATAGAAGGGATAATTTTTTCTC
>DLCS01000011.1:5056-6571 GCA_002480735.1 Bacillaceae bacterium UBA7792
CTGAATGTCCTGTGACAATCTAGGAGAAAAGCCGAGATTCTATTGAAAGGAGAATAGTTTCTCTGTATAATAATAGTTGTCGATTCGGGGTCGAATGGGGTACTGGTGTCCCCCGCGGTCTTCAAAACCGTACGTGAGGCGCGTGCCGTCTCAGCTGGGTTCGATTCCCAGGCGGTCCCGCCATAGAATTAATAATAATATCGCTAAACCTCTTGAAGTATTGGTATATCAAGGTTTAGCGATTTTTTGTTTTTTATGGAATCCTTACGAATACTAATTTTCAAAACAAGCGACAATATTTATTAATAAACAAGATAATGCAACTAAGAAATAATCAGTGAGGATATTGCTAAAGCAAAGTTGAGTGGGATATCCTCCCAAAAAAATTATTGACACAATCTAGACGGTTGATTATTCTATATGTAACCGATTTCATATTTTTTTGACAGTTTGCGTAACCGGTTACACATATGATTTTTTTATTTCATTAATGTGTAACCGGTTACCTAATAGATTGCTAGAAGCAAATAGTACATAAGTGGGGGAGACATACATGAAGTCAGCTATTAGAATTGTTTCACCTTGTGGAATGCTTGGTTATGGCTTTCCGAAAGAATCATTTGAACGAGCCTTTGATCAAGAAATTCATGGAATTGTTGTGGATGCAGGCTCAACAGATGCAGGCCCGCATAAGCTTGGTGCTGGCGTATCTATTGTCAGTAAGCATGCGGTGAAAAAGGATTTGAAGATCATGCTTGAAAAAGGCATTCCTCATAAAATTCCAATTATCATTGGCTCCGCTGGGGGGGCTGGTGCTAGGCCCCATGTCGAAAGCACATTAGAAATCATGAAAGAAATATTAACTGAAGAGGGCTACCAGGCCAAAATAGCTGTTATCTGGGCAGACTTTGAGCATGAATATATCGTAAAAATGCAGAAAAACGGGAAGATTAAGCCATTATCTGAAAACATCCCACAGCTTACAGAGCAAACCATTCGAGAGACAACCTCTATTGTTGCCCAGATGGGACATGAACCGATATTGGAAGCGCTAGAGGGAGGAGCGGATATTATCGTTTGTGGCCGAGCATATGACCCATCCCCATTTGCAGCTATTGGGATCTACCATGGAATGGACAAGGGCCTTTCTTATCATTTGGGGAAAATTCTGGAATGCGGTGCGTTGTGTGCGGAGCCAGGAACGACAAAGGACAGTATTCTAGGTACGCTTTACGCTGATTCTTTTACGGTTGAATCATTAAATCCGAACAGAACATGTACAACGACAAGTGTGGCGGCGCATACTTTCTATGAAAAGGAACATCCTTATTTATTGCATGGACCTGGCTTTATGCTGGATTTATCAGAATGTACCTTTACGGAAATATCTGCTGGCGTAATCAAGGTTGAGAACAGCCAGTATGTTCCAAGTGAATCCTTTTGTCTAAAGCTAGAGGGTGCGAGAAAGAGGTCCTATCGTACATTTGTTATCGCTGGGATACGCGATCCACTTTT
>DLCS01000011.1:6660-10566 GCA_002480735.1 Bacillaceae bacterium UBA7792
CACAACTAGAGGATGTAGAAAAGAAAGTACTTGAGCAAGTAACCGACTATTTTGCAGAGATTCCTCAAGAGGATTACGAGATTCATTTTTATCATTATGGAAAAAATGCAGTACTTGGTGAAAATGAACCAGAACCCTTTCGTGGTCATGAAATAGGTGTCATGTTTGAAGTGTTGGCAAAAAGCCAGGAACTAGCTGATACGATTTGTGCAAATCTCCGTTCGACATACCTTCATTATGGATATGACGGGAGAAAATCAACAGCAGGAAATTTAGCTTTTCCTTTCGCTCCGAGTGATGTTTCTTTTGGGCCAGTCTATGAATTTTCGATTTATCATTTAATGGAAGTGGATGAAAATCCATTTAAAGTTGAATTTTTGGGGGCAGATGACTGATGGCAAAATTATTCGAGCTGGCAAAAGTGTTGCGAAGCAAAAATTCTGGTCCTTTTGAATTCACGATGGACATCTTATTTGACGAGAAGGAAGTATATGAACGAGTAAAACAGTCTCATGTCATGACAAAGGAAAAAGTGGCGGAGGCTTATAATATTTCCGTTTCGGATATACATCACTTTGTTTTTTTTGACCCAGCATTAGGGATTAAGATTACGATGGCGAGAACGGTTTCCTCTGGCACCGCTGGAGATCGGGATGTGTATGGGGCGCAGCAGCATGCACCATTAATGAACTTGGAAATCGACGGGAGTAGATAGAATTGAAAAAAATAGCAGTGGTAGGGAGCATTAATATTGATTATTTTGTAGAAAGTAAAACCCTTCCAAACTTTGGAGAAACGGTAATTGGAGATCATTTTTTTATGTCATTCGGAGGTAAGGGAGCAAACCAGGCAGTTGCGGCTGCCCGCTTAGGCGGGGAAGTTACTTTATTTGGTTCGGTTGGAAACGATGGGCAAAAGGATGTTTTGTTGTCTCATTTTAAAAATGAAAATATCAACATCGAACATATGAATCTAGTTGAAAATATTTCGACTGGGGCGGCGGTTATTGAGCTTCATAATTGTGAAAACCGAATCATTGTCGTTCCGGGAGCGAATCAATATACCAATGTAAAATATATTGAACAAAATCTCGATGCATTATTACAGCATGATGTGTTTCTATTGCAAATGGAAATCCCAATCGAGACGCTTGAATTTCTTATTCCAATCTTACATGAGAACAAGAAGACGATCATTCTTGACCCTGCACCAGCGCAAAAACTTTCCCGGGATTTATTAAAAAAGATCACCTATTTAACACCGAATGAACACGAATACGCAATTGTAACCGATGATGAGCGAGCGATGAACGATGTCTTATTGGACTATGCGAACCAGCTTCTAATCACTTGTGGCGAAAAGGGAGTTGTCTATTTCGATGGGAAAGAGATAGTCAAAATTCCAGCAAGAAAAACGGACGCAGTTGATACGACAGGAGCAGGGGATACATTTTCAGGTGCCTTTACAGTAGCTGTATCTGAGGGGAAGCCTTTGGAAGAATGCATTCGCTATGGGACATATGCTGCCAGTTTGGCTGTGACAAAAAAAGGAGCCCAATCAGGGATGCCCTATAAACAGGATATTTTAGACATCGAAATAAAGGGGTGATATCTTGTGAAGAAAATATGGAGAAAAATTTGCGAGGACTGGATCCTCTATTTAATGCTTTTACCAGGAATCATCTTCTTTGTCATTTTCCATGTTATTCCTATTATCGGGATGAAGCTCGCCTTCCAAGATTATCGCATCATTGGGGAAAACATATGGGTTGGATTAAAGCATTTTAAAATCTTATTTAGTTCACCTGCTTTTATTGATGTCCTAAAGAATACGGTCATTATCAGCTCGATGAAAATCATTTTTATTTTTCCCATACCTATTATTCTAGCATTAATGGTGAATGAAGTACGCAATGGACCATACCGGAAATATGTACAGTCTGTATCGTATTTGCCCCATTTCCTTTCATGGGTAGTGATTGCTGGGATATGGATCAGCTTTTTGAGCCCGAATGGTGGTATAAATATCATTCGAGAGTTTTTTCAGCTTCCATCGCTTGACTTTATGACGAGCAAGGAACATATCCGCTGGGTCCTTGTATTTTCTGAAATGTGGCGAAGTGCCGGTTGGGATAGCATTCTTTATATTGCAGCGATTATGAAAATAAGCCCGCAATTATATGAAGCTGCCAAGCTTGACGGAGCCAATACATTACAGCAAATGCGCTATATTACTTTGCCTGCAATGGCAAGTACAGTCATCACCGTCTTTATTTTAAACTTGGGCTTTTTTATGAATGCAGGGTTCGACCAAGTATTTAACCTTATGAATGATTCAGTGATTAGTAAGGTAGATATACTAGATACCTATGTATATCGAATCGGTTTATTGAATGGACAGTATGCTTATGCGACTGCTGCGAGTCTATTTAAGGGAGTTATCGGACTTGTTCTAATTCTAAGTACGCATTTCTTATCCAAGCGATTTACTGGAAAAGGTGTCTGGTAAGGGGGGATATAGATGAAAAGATTAAGTTGGACACGAAGTATTATTTATTTCGTTTTATTTATTATTACTTTGGCGGTATTAATACCCGTTCTAAACCTAGTAGCAATGTCATTGTCAGACCCATCTCGAGTTAAGGAATTGACGGGATTAGGTGTTATCCCAAAAGGATTCTCCTTTATCAATTATGAAATTATTTTATCCAACCCCTTAATTCTCAAAAGTATTGCTAATTCAGTATTTATTACGATTGTGGGTACCTTTATTAATCTATTTCTAACTTCATTAATGGCGTATGTGTTAGCTCGTACGAATTTTGTCGGAAAAAAGGTTGTGCTCCTCTTTCTGATCGCAATTATGGTATTTGAGCCATCGATGATTACAGAATATCTATTAATGAAGGATTTAAATTTGTTGAATACATATGCATCATTGATTCTGTACAAAGCAATTAATGTATATTATTTGTTTATTTTGATGAGATTCTTCCAGGAAATCCCGGAAAGCTTAATTGAAGCTGCACGAATCGATGGCGCCGGACATTTTCGCATCTTTACAAGCATTGTCCTACCTTTGTCGAAACCAGCATTGGCAACGCTAACCTTGTTCTACGGTGTGTATCACTGGAATGAATATTTCCGAGCAACGATTTATATTACAGATCCTAATAAGTGGCCGTTGCAGGTCGTACTACGCCAGTTCGTTGTGAAACAAGATAATACGACGATGTTGTCTGGAATGGATATGTCGGCAGAAATGCTTGCCAGCCTCGACTTTGGCTCCCTGCAGGCGAGTACAATTATCATTGCGATCATTCCTTTGTTGCTATTGTATCCGCTTATCCTAAAGTATTTCACAAAAGGAACAATGGATGGTGGAGTAAAAGATTGATATAGGTTATACATGGCTCCCTTCATGGCTCAGTCCTCTTTTGTATTTTGTAAGAGCCTATGATATAAGTTGTCATTTTAAAGGGGGTGACAAACCTTCAGCTAGAAAATGTGTTTTCAAAGACAAAAAAACAAATATTTGGAGGGTTCAATTTTATGAAGAAATTTAGCTTATGGCTCATCGCTTTATTAGTGATTGGATTGTTAGCCGCTTGTAGTTCAGATGATGATAAGAAAGAAAAAGTAACAAAGACCGAAGATGGGAATACAGTTATTAAAGTAGCATACAAGGATGAGGGACCATCCAACCCAGTAGCTGTTCAATATTATGAAAAATTAGCGGAAAACCTGAAGAAAGACAAAGATATCAATGTAGAATTTGAACTAGTAGAAGTAGCGCAAGGGGATTATAAAGAAAAATTAAGCCTGCTACTAAACAGCGGAGAAATCCCTGATTTAATTTATTTCCAAGGAGGCGACGAGCAAATTGCTGTTAAGAGTCATATTTAAT
>DLCS01000156.1 GCA_002480735.1 Bacillaceae bacterium UBA7792
CGATCCAACTATATAGCGAAATGGCAGCAGCTTGCGAAGCAGCACAATGCGAAGGCCTTTATTTTGAAGGACAATGACAAGAGACCCGTTCATAAGGTCATTGCCGAGGTTGCGCGAGAAAAGAATATTACTCAAATTATTCTTGGTCAGACTGCCCAAAGTCGCTGGGAGCAGATTGCAAAAGGGTCAATCATCAACTCATTATTACGAGAAATTCCTTTTGTGGACCTTCATATCATCTCCGTTGCCCGCTATTTGAAAAATCCCGATCAGCATTATGATAAAGGGGTACGTGCTTATTTGATTCGTGAAGAGAAGCATTATCGTCTCATCTTCAAACATACAAAGGATGTTGAATTTGAAGGGATCTTTTTCAAAGAAATTGGGACAGATTTTAATAATGGAATATTCAAGTTTATGAAGGATAAGGAAACTCTTCAGGTTCAAGTAAATGATGATCTTGTAACGGATCTATCAAATGTTGAGATGGATACGAACACGGATTCTGTAGATGATTATTTGTAAATCTCCACTTTTTAGTGGGGATTTTTTTTATGTCTTACAGGTTCACATCCACTTTGATAAGCCGCTTTTCATTTCGATCAATTCCAATATAGCGCAATGTCTCCGATGAAGAATGATGCTGATAAATTCCCATCAGAATCGAAACTGCAATTCCCTTACGATAAGCATGGTATCCAAATGTTTTTCTCAATGTGTGCATGCCTATTTTCTCCGAAATCCCTACATCCTTTGCAGCTTTATTAATAATCCGATATGCTTGCTGCCTCGTAATCGGCTGCTCATTCTTTTTCGACTTAAACAAAAAATCATCTTCGTCCAAATCGTACATATCAAAATAATTCTTTAATTCCTGCTGAACTTTGGAATTTAAATAATATGCTTGTTCCTGTTCACAATTTTCGTCTTTTAAGTATAGAAACTCCTTTAGTTTCTCTCCTTCTCTAACATCTGCAACTTTTAACGAGAGTAAATCATGCACTCTTATTCCTGTATTAATTCCAAACACAAAAAGCAAAAGATCTCGCTGTGATTGTTTTTTTAAGAGTTCTTTAATTGCGTTTATTTTTTCAATATCTCTAATAGGTTCGACGAACTCCACAATTTTGCCCCCTACTAATGTTACATAAAATAATCGTAGCATACATTGAGTAACATAACAATAAATAAAGACTAGGGAATCACCAAAAAGGACGATCCGTTGTTAAGTACTTTGATGAGATTATCAAGCAATGGGACAAAAAAACAGCCACTCAGGTGGAAGTGACTGTTTTACGTATTATGAAGATTTTCTGGACGATCTTCTTCTCTTATCTTATCAAGCGGAACAAACACCTCAAGATGGCGGTATAGATTAACAAATTCAGCCGGTAAGAGCCCGCCAAACTCGCCATCTAAATTAAGCTGCACCTTCTCATCAGAGGTGACCTTGATGCGATTGGCCTGTGTATAAATAACATTCGGATCATGAATATGCTCTCCCCTTAATGCAAGAGTAGCGACACGAACAAAGTCAGCCAGATTCGTTTTCTTCAAAATCAGAAGTGAGAACAATCCATCATTAATAGAAGCATTCGGCGCTAGCTTCTCAAAGCCCCCTACAGAATTGGTAAGACCAACCAAGAAGAGCATCGCTTCACCCTCAAACAGCTTTCCATCATACTCGATTCGTACATCTGTTGCCTTGAAGGATGGCAGCATCTCAATGCCCTTTAAATAGTAGGCAAGCTGCCCCAGCATCGTCTTCAGCTTACTTGGAACTTCGTATGTGAGCTCTGTGATCCGACCCCCACCGCCAATATTGACGAAATACTTATCGTTCATACGACCAATATCAATGGGAATCGTTTCTCCCTGAACGATGATATCTGTTGCTGCTTGAATGTCACGCGGAATCTGCACAGCACGGGCAAAATCATTCGTTGTTCCAGCTGGAATAATTCCTAGCTTCGGTCTATATTCCTGTTCTGCTAATCCGTTCACAACTTCATTGATCGTCCCGTCGCCACCTACAGCTACAACGAGGTCATATTTTCTTTCTACTGCAATTCTCGCTGCTGACGTTGCATCACCTGCCTCAGTTGTCGCATGGCAGGAGGCCTCATAGCCCGCCATTTCCAGCTTCTGCAGAACTTCAGGCAAATGCTTCTTAAATATTTCACGACCAGAAGTTGGATTATAAATGATTCTTGCTCTTTTCATACCCATCATCCTATTTCAAAAAATTAAAGTCCCCTAGTAAATTATTCCATCCTTATCATATCTCAAAAAATGGAGAACTGCCACTTAAAATGCTTCCTTTGAAATATTATTCCTTTTATCTCATTCCTGCAAGGGGGTCGTTCTCTAATGGCCACAAAGTATGAGAAAAGGCTCTTTCCAAAAGAAAAACCCCAGCTGAGGCTGAGAGTTTTCTTATTGCTTCATCATGCTTAAGCTAACCTGATAGGCTCTAACAATATTTATATTGTGCGTCCCTTCGCCAATTTTAAACGTGCCATTTCTATAAGAGGAGGACTCGCTATTTGGATCGTGTTTCTCCTCCACATTCCATTTTCCATCCTGACTATTTAACTCTTGCACTTGTGAAGCCAGTATATTTACATTACTGTTCTCCTCCACACTCAACGAGACGTCTGAAGCATCCTCTACACTCCAATTATTTTGAAGTTCACGTGGCTTTAAGGTAATCGGATTCCCCTCTCCCAATATTTCTAGTTTAATTCTTGCAGGAATTAAAATTGTCGCTTCTAATTGACCTTCATAATGATTGAAGACTCCTGATTCATTTGGCAATCTTTTTACCGTCAGGAAGAGGGTATCCCCTTTCTTATGAACAGATAGATAATCTTCTACTTTGGATACAAGCTGCTTATTTTTACCGGAAAAGGCCGTGTAGGTTCCAAACATAGCCACCTCCTGACTCGATGTCCCTTCCACCAAAATAGTGTTTTGCTCTGTCTTAAGCACAACTCTTTTGATATCATCTTCAATTTTTGCGGAGTATTCCGGCAGTTCCACCGTCCTCTCTTCTCTCGACAGTTCTGTATCGATGATATCAAGAAGCCCCGTTGTACTTAACACAGCAAACCCAATGCCAACCATCCCGATAATTCCAACAAAGAAAATGCTCAGAAAATCATATTTGATAAAAGGCTTCTCTTTTCTTGATAAGTATAAGTAGAGAAGAATTTCGACTCCTAGTACGATAAGAATCACCGGCCACCAGGAAATCATAATTTTCGTTAAGCCAACACCTGTAAACTGTGAAAATAAGAGAAATACCCCCAAGAACAATAGGGAAATTCCCATCGAAATTGTTCCAACCCGCCATGTTCTCTTTTGCAGTTCTTCCTTCATTCCGAGATCTCCTCCTTTTTCGGCTTGCTTCCCGTAAGCAGCTTAATTCCGCCGCCGATAAGCAAGATGCATACAATGCCCGTCTGGAAGTAGCGGTCGAACCAATACTTTAAATCAATATTAATTAAATCAGTGAGCATCGATGACAATGCTGGTAAAAGGATACTGCTTGTCAAATAATAAAGTCCTAGCAGAATCAAACCGATTCCAATCCATTTCTGGTGATTAATAAGATTGGATATGATCGGCGTGTCCTCTATCTCTTCCTTTCCATATCTTGATGCATTTTGCAAGCCATCAAAGAAGCTGTAGAACCAGATAATCGGAATGAGGAAAAGGAAGATCCCAAGTCTCAACACATCCAAAATATAGATGGAGAAAAGAAAGGCAGCCATCAGCTGAATTCCTCGGCGCTGAATCCCTAGATACAAATGCCCCGCCCCTGGAAAAATCGACAGGAAGGTAGCAATCGACTTGCTCTTCTTTCCATCCTCTCTTTTCATTTCTAAATCCTCTAAGATCGAACGGTCCACAAGTTCCTCTCCTCTTTGCTTTTTATTTAATTGCTGCATCGTATCAAAGAACCCATATACCCAAATGACAGGCAAAATCGCTAGAAAGATAAGAAATTCTCCTCTAGAAGTAAGAACTGTTACAAAAAACACCATGATGATCGAGCCTAGAAAAGCCGTTAAAAGGGTCATCCCACGATTCATAAGCCCCAGCTGAAAATGTCCCACGCCTGGAACAAAGGATAGGACAATCGTGAAAAATCGCTCCTGCTCCTGAGTTTGTGATTTAACAGGGTCATTTTCCATCTGGACGGTAACCTTGTTATATACTGTTTTCGAAGCGGTCATCGCAGTGTCAATAAGGTTGACGATATATAGAATGACACCGAAAATAAACACTACCATGGCTAACTCCTGTTCCCATCCGGTCATGAGTATAAAAAATAGTGCAATCAGCCCAAACTCGCCGAACATATAAGCTAGTCCTCGGAATGTTTTTCGTAAGTAAAGCAACCCTCCTCCAGGGAAGAATGCCAATAAAAATGCTA
>DLCS01000189.1:0-135 GCA_002480735.1 Bacillaceae bacterium UBA7792
TGTTTTTTCTTTTGTTTTTTCTCCGAAAAACCGTTTGCCTTCAGGAGATTATCCTTCTTCGCAATATATAAATATAAAAAAATGAAACCGATAAACATTAGGATCAAGATTAAGCCAAACATAACCGTCGAAAAA
>DLCS01000189.1:329-3286 GCA_002480735.1 Bacillaceae bacterium UBA7792
AAAAAGACCGAGAAATCTCATACCCTTACACCCTTATCGTTGTAATTCGTTTGATAATGATAAATGCTACAAAGACCATTGCTGAGAACCAGGCAAAGACAAGCATTCCAAATGGAGTAAATAAAACGTTTAGAAATCCTTTAATGAATAAATTCATCATCATCGCCATTAAAAAGGGCATGAACATAAGAATGTATGCGATCGAACGACTCTCTGCGGTAATCGTATGAATTTCCTTATGCACCCGACTTCTCTCCTCAAGCGTTTCCGCCATATTGGTGAGAACCTCAGCAAGATTTCCACCTACCCTTTGTTGAATCAAGATGGTACTAACAAAAATTTTGATATCATTGCTTGAAACTCTTTCCCTAAATTCATTCATCACTTGGTCTAGACTATCTCCTAGCTTCAGCTGGTAATCCATTTGTTGAAACTCTAATTTGCTCGGCGCTTTAATATCCCTTCCTACCATTTCAATCGCCTGGGGAATTGTTTGTCCTGCCTTAATGCCATTTGCCATCATTCGACAAACCTCTGGAAGCTGCCCATTAAAGCTCTCCGTCCTTTTATTTTTCCGTGAATTCAAATACAGCTTGGATCCAACCGCGACAATGAGATAGGCAAATAAGAGACTCATCAAGAAGTAAAGTCCTAGAAAAACAACATTGACAAAGGTTAGTGCGGCTAATAACAGGATGTATATTCCCATATACTCAGATGGCTTTAATGGGATATCTCCTTGCACAAGCTTCTTTTTTAATGTTTCAGCAAGCTCTGAGTCATCAAATTTATCTCCAATCAGAAGAACAAAGCTCTTTCTCTCCTGTTGCTTTTTCTTTTCAAACCAGTGATTGATTTCCTTGTAGGCGCGGCGTGTTCTACTGCCTTGAACCATGTAGTAAATTCCAGCGATCATGGTAAAAATGCTTCCTGTTAATGCCATCCAGCTTGCATTCATTGAAATACACCACTTTCTAAATGGTTCACCTGGATACCAAATGATTGAAAACGTTCCAAGAGCCTTGGTCTGTAATCGGTTTTCACGAATTGGCCCGTGACCGTTCCATCAATTAAGGTCGCTTGACGCTCAAAGCGGTAGACATCCTTTAGCAGGATTTGCCCCTGCTCTTCAACGATCTCAGTGATATGAACAATTCTTCTTTTTCCATCTGAAAATCTTGAGGTTTGCACGATTAAATCGAGAGCTCCCACAAAATAGCCGCGAATGACTTCAACGGTTAGTGGAAGTCCGGACATGATAACCATGGATTCCAATCTTCCTAATGCATCCTTTGGACTGTTCGCATGAATCGTTGTTAAAGAGCCTTCATGACCCGTATTCATTGCCTGAAGCATATCGATCGCTTCAGAGCCGCGCACCTCTCCAACAACAATCCGGTCGGGACGCATCCGCAGAGCATTCTTTACGAGATGGCGAATCGTGACTTCCCCTTTTCCCTCCATATTCGGCGGTCGTGCTTCTAGCCTAACTAAGTTGTCATAGTTAAAGCGAAGCTCTGCCATATCCTCGATGGTGACAATCCTCTCCCCTCTTGGGATGGAAGCAGACAGAACGTTTAACAGGGTTGTTTTTCCACTCCCTGTTCCTCCGGAAACTAGAATGTTGGCTTTTGCTTGCACAGCCGCCTGCAGAAACTCCGCCATTTCATCTGAAAAGCTACCAAAGCCTTTCAAGTCATCGAGGGTGTAGGGATCCTTTTGAAACTTCCTAATCGAAATTGAAGGACCATCCACACTGATCGGCGGAATAACGGCATTGACACGGCTCCCGTCCTGTAGCCTTGCATCGACCATAGGTGAGCTTTCATCAATTCTTCGGCCGAGTGGCGCAATAATGCGGTCAATGATATGTCTGACATGGTTATCGTCCTTGAACTTCACTCTTGTTTTTTCAATCTTACCGTTTTTCTCGATAAAGACCTGGTTCGCTCCGTTGACCATGATTTCTGTAATGGATTCATCCCGTAGCAGTCCTTCAAGAGGACCGTAGCCAACTGATTCATTGATGATTTGCTGGATGATTTGTTCTGTTTGGTCTGAAGTGATGATGACCTTTTCTTCGTTAATCATTTGGGTGACAAGGCGCTCGATTGTTTTCTTTCGTTCGACTGGAGGAAGCATCGTGATTGTTTCTAGGTTCGCTTCCTTAATTAAGCGGTCCTTATAATGTCTGACCCAAACATCAATTTGTGACTGGCCAACATTCCATTCCTGCTGACTTTCGTAATTCCTTGCTCCTAGTACCGCTGCCTTTTCAATCCAGGACATGCTGTCACCTCTTTGTCCGTTTTATGAGCTCATCCGTATATTTTTTGACATCCTTGGAAACCTTTGTTGAACCTTTATCCTTTGCTTTTTTAAAAAAGGCCCCTCCCATATTAATGTTTGGCTGTATGGAGAAAAAATCAGAATGAATCAGTCCATGGACCTCTTGATCCAAAATTCTTGAAATATCCTTCTCCGTTAATTCCAGCTTCGGATGAACGCGATTGACAAGGAGTGAAAGCTGGCCATTTTTTCCGATTTGGAATCGTTCAAATAACTCTGATGCATACTTATATGCCCTCATCCCCAGACTATCTGGAGTCAGTACATAATGGACATGTGTTGCTTCATTTAAGCCCGTGAAGGACAAATTGTTAATTGTGGATGGAAGATCCAAAATAACAAAATCATATTGGCTTTTCGCAATACGAATGAGTCTGGCGATCAGCTCATCTGGGATTTGCTCCGCCTTTGCTGGATCGGTCGGTCCCGTAACGAGCGTCAAGTTCGCTTCTTCAATATAGTGGCCGATGTTTTGAATATGTCTAACATCCATTTCCTCCATGACTGGAATAAGGTCATAGTAGGAGCGAAAAGGCTGGCTCCCAAAAAGGACCTCAATATTTCCAAACTGGGCATTCAAATCGATGACCAATACCTTCAATTGATGA
>DLCS01000275.1:0-9853 GCA_002480735.1 Bacillaceae bacterium UBA7792
AACGTTCATCAATTGCATAGTAATCACTTATATCATAGCCATTATCACGCTGGGGAGATGGATAGATAGGTGTGAGCCAGATGACGTCCACACCGAGTAATGCAAGATAATCCAGTTTTTCCGTAATTCCACGAATATCTCCAACTCCATTGCCAGTTGTATCCTTAAAGCTTTTTGGATAAATTTGATAAACGACAGATTTTTTCCACCAAGGTTGAGTCACTACAAATCACCTTCCAAGTCATAATTGTTATCCTTGCTGCTAAGCTTTTCTCAACCGTAAAAAAAGTGAGAGGAAATCTCACTGAATGTACCATTTTAAAGTTTGTGATAGGGGGAGCACCTCGTTACGATGCAATGTATTTTGCACTTCTGCGGTAACATGGTGCTCCGATGTTTTATCAGGAATGGGCTTTTTTAAATGAGAATTTGTTCATTTTTGTTTTAGCAAAAACAATGGTTAATAGGAACGGAACAACGATGGCAATGAGCATGGCCACTGAAAACATCATCATATGCTGAGGCTGAATGGATAGAATTCCAGGCAGCCCGCCGACACCGATAGAGTTTGCCATTACATTGCTTCCGACTGAAACGATTGCCGCAATGGCGGAACCGATCATAGCTGCTAAGAATGGAAAGCCGTATTTTAAGTTTATCCCAAACATCGCTGGCTCGGTGACGCCCAAATAACAGGAAATTGTTGCTGGAATCGATACCTGCTTTTCTTCTTCATTCTTCCGATTAATATAAATCATGGCAAGTACAGCGGAGCCTTGTGCGATATTGGATAAAGCGATCATCGGCCAAAGATTTGTTCCGTGAAGCTCACTCATAAGCTGTAGGTCGATGGCATTTGTCATATGATGGAGACCTGTGATAACAAGTGGTGCATAGAAAAAGCCGAAAACCGCTGCAAACAGCCAACCGAAGGCAGATGTTAAGCCAGAATAGACAACATCAGAAATAAAGGAACCAATTTGCCAGCCGATGGGACCTAGAATGGTATGAGCAATTAAGACAGTAGGAATTAATGCAAAAAAAGGTACAACAATCATCGAGATGGAGTTTGGCGTAATTTTTCGTAAATTACGTTCCAAAAAGGTAAGTAGAAAACCAGCTAAAATGGCAGGGATAACCTGTGCCTGATAACCAATCATATCAATTTTCGCAAAACCAAAATCCCAGAATGGAATTTCTTTTGCCCCAGCGACTGCATAGGCATTGAGAAGCTGAGGAGAGACGAGAGTAATTCCTAGAATAATTCCGAGTATCGGTGTCGTCCCCATCTTGCGAGCAATGGCCCACGTAATGCCAACAGGTAAAAAATGAAAGATGGCTTCTCCTATTAACCATAAAAATGCATGTGTACCAGCCCAAAATTGAGAAACCTCTGTTAACGTCTTTGTTCCGTCCTCAAGCATCTTAATGTCCCCAATGACATTTCGGAAACCAAGGATAAGACCTCCGACCACTAATGCGGGGATTAGTGGAGTGAAGATATCAGCAAGGTGAGCAATCATTCGTTGCAGGAAATTCATATTTTGCTTAGCCGCTACCTTAGCATCATCCTTTGAAACTTCACTGACACCAGAAACCTTTGTAAACTCGTTGTAAAAGGCTGCTACTTCATTGCCGATGATTACTTGAAATTGTCCTGCTTGAGTAAAAGTTCCTTTTACTAGCGGAAGGGCTTCAATCTTCTCGATATCAGCGCGCTTCGGGTCCTTCAACACAAATCTCATTCTTGTTGCACAGTGGGTGACTGCTGATATATTGTCTGCGCCACCAACAAGCTTTAGCAATTCCTTTGCGGATTCTGTGTACTTACTCATGTTCATCCTCCTTTAGACCAATTTTTCCCCTTTGATCCTGTTCATATTCAAAAACAAACATGTATATACAAGTTTTGTTTACGTTTTCATCTTAACTTGTATATACATGTTTTGTCAATAATTTATTTTATGCATTCCATTTCAAAAAAGTCCATTACCTGAGTAGTTCAAAATGATTATAATGGAGAAATAGACTTCAGGATGGAGAGGAAATTACAGATGAACAAAAAGGATATTGCCAACATTAGAAAACAATTCAAACTGAACAATGATCGAATGAACATTCAGACTATTTTTAATGTCTATATTATGAAAGGGAGTTCAGATATTTATCACCAGGAATGCCGTCCGTTTGGGATGCTTGAACAGGAGCAGCAGGAGTTATTTTTGGGTAATTTTAAAAAAGTCCTTACAGGGTCTTTAGATACAAAGCTATTTGAATTAAAGTTTCAAGAGAGCGCCGAAAATCATAGCCGTGACATTCTTTACGAAGGGTTGGAGACGGGAGATTTAGAGGAGTGGCAGACGCAGATGCTGTCTATGGTTGCAAAAATGCTAAAGGACAAGCAGTACGAAATGGATTTGGTGATTACATTTATACGTGGTGAATATGTGAAGCCGACGAAACGGAATAGTGAGGATGCTGAAGTGAGCGAGCGGGATGAAGTGTATGCTCATTCTTTCATCCTCTGCAGCATCAATAAAACTGAGCAGCCAGAAACTTCCCTTTTATTTGACTATGTGGAAAAAGAATTTAAGTATAACGTGGTCGTCGATCCAATTATTAAGCTCACTGCACCCGCAGCCGGCTTTCTTTACCCGTGCTTTACCGAAAATTCGACTGATGTGAATCATATTCTTTATTCATCTGGGAAAGCAAATGAGCCAGATTTCCATTTTATCGAGGACGTGTTAAATGGGGAACCCGTATTAACGGCTCTAGAGGATAAGGCTGTCTTTGAAGAGATTGTGAAGGAAGTAGCCGGTGAGGAGTTTGATACAGCTACATTAGCGAATGTCTATGAGGAGATCCACCGCGTCATTGATGAGAATGAAGAAGAGGACACGCCAAGACTGGACTACAAGGATGTCGAACGGGTGCTCAAGGTGAGCGGGGTTGAGGATGTTGAGCCGGAAAAAGTCGAGCGAGCCTTTCAAAAGGTAATAGACGATGAAAAATACGAGCTGAAGGCCAATAATATCCTTCCGAACTTTACCTCTAAGTCGATTAAAATTAATACAAAAGTCGCAAATATTGCTATTAGTCCACAGGATTTGAAATACGTAAAGCAGGTCAATTATAATGGCAAACGCTGCCTATTAATAGAAGTTGATGAGGATGCCGTCATTGATGGATTTAAGTTGATTCCAGAGGCATTTTAGAAACAACAAAAAAGCAAAGGGAGAGAAACTCTAGGTTTCCTCCCTTTGCTATCTTCCAGGCAATAGAATTAAAGCTTGAACGAGCTCTTCAACGAAACAATGAGATTGAATACAGGTTTTTCAGGTGTTGAGTATTTCGGATCAACGTTAAAGTAGCCATGACGGAAAAATTGG
The DNA here is from genome assembly GCA_002480735.1 of Bacillaceae bacterium UBA7792. GTDB lineage: Bacteria > Bacillota > Bacilli > Bacillales > Cytobacillaceae > Robertmurraya > Robertmurraya andreesenii. The sequence continues at coordinate 3,393 of DLCS01000275.1, forward strand.
AATTTCTCCTGAGGCTTGACATCCTTCATATTCGGTTCAACAAACCCTTGGATGATTTCAAGTGAACGTGGGTTCACCTTATCAAGGAAGGTCTTTCCTTCATCTTCCTCATCCTCGGTCTCGTCCAAAATAAGAGGCTCGTACAGACGGAATTCAGCAGGTACTGCATGCTTCGCATCCACCCAATGAATCGTGCCCTTTACTTTTCGACCTGTGAAGCCAGTTCCACTTTTTGTCTCAGGGTCGTACGTACAATGAACTTCGACAACATTACCGTCTTCATCCTTAATAACGTCCTCACATTTGATGAAGTAAGCGTGTTTTAAGCGAACCTCATTTCCAGGGAACAAGCGGAAGTATTTCTTTGGTGGGTTTTCCATGAAATCCTCTTGCTCAATATAAATTTCGCGGGAAAACGGGATTTGACGCATACCCATCTCTTCATTTTCAGGATTAATCTCAGCATCCAGCATTTCAACCTGATCTTCAGGGTAATTTGTAATGACAACCTTCAATGGACGAAGGATTCCCATTGTGCGCGGAGCCTTCAGCTTTAGGTCCTCGCGAACAAAATGCTCAAGCATCGCTGAATCAACAAATCCAGAGCCTTTAGAGACTCCTGTTGCTTTGACAAACTCACGAATCGCTTCAGGTGTAAAACCTCTTCGTCTTAATCCAGAAATTGTTGGCATGCGCGGGTCATCCCAGCCGTCAACATAATTTTCCTCGACAAGCTGCTTTAATTTACGCTTACTCATGACCGTGTTCGTAATGTTTAAGCGACCAAACTCAATTTGGCGTGGCTTGGACTCGGTTTCACAATGTTCAATCACCCAATTGTAAAAAGGTCGTTGATCCTCAAACTCGGTCGTACAAAGAGAATGGGTGACCCCCTCGATTGCATCCTCAAGTGGATGGGCGAAGGCATACATCGGATAGATGCACCATTTGTCTCCTGTATTGTGGTGGGTTGCGTGGGCGATTCGGTAAATAACTGGATCACGCATATTGATATTTGGGGAAGACATATCAATTTTGGCACGTAGAACCTTTTCTCCGTTGCCAAACTCACCAGCACGCATGCGTTCAAATAGGTCGAGATTTTCCTCGATTGAACGGTCTCGGTACGGGCTTTCCTTCCCAGGCTCTGTCAATGTCCCACGATATTCACGAATTTCATCAGCAGAAAGATCATCGACATAGGCGAGCCCCTTTTTAATGAGTAAAACAGCACGGTTATACATTTCCTCAAAATAATCTGAGGCAAAGCGTAGATCGTCCCACTCATAGCCGAGCCACTTAACATCCTCCTGAATAGAGTCGACAAATTCCTGGTCTTCCTTCAGTGGATTCGTGTCGTCAAAACGCAAATTGGTCTTTCCGTTAAAATCATCTGCCAACCCAAAATTGATAACAATCGACTTTGCATGTCCAATATGTAAGTAGCCGTTCGGTTCTGGAGGAAAACGAGTGATAATCTTATCGTGCTTCCCACTCTCTAAATCCTCTGTAATAATCGTTCTAATAAAATTTGAAGAATTTTGTTCCAATCTTTATCAGCCTTTCCAGTGAATCAATAGTTATTATCCTATTATACAATAGGAAGTGGTGAAATAAAAAGCCTCTTCCCTTTGAAGTCTCATAGAACTTTGCAAATTTCGACTCATTATTCGATCTCCAACTTGGATGGAAATTATGAAAACCTTTTCAAGAAAATAACCGTATATTATAATGGGGAAGGGGTTTTTTAACCTCTCGGTAGGGGAAAAATATTTTCTATGCTATGATAGGAATAGGCTTTTTTTAATATATTTATACTGAAAAAGGGGTATCTGTGATGAAATTTCGATCGGCATTTGACATCATTGGTCCAGTAATGATTGGGCCATCAAGCTCACATACAGCAGGAGCTGCAAGAATTGGCAGAGTGGCAAGAACATTATTTGGTCGGAAGCCGCAAAAAGCGATGATTTATTTATACGGATCCTTCGCTGAAACCTACAAGGGCCATGGTACCGATTTGGCTATTGTTGGGGGCTTGCTTGATTTTGATACATTTGATGAACGAATTCCTATGTCACTTCAACTGGCAAAGGAAGCAAATATGGAAGTGGAGTTTTTCGTGGAAAGCACAGTCACTGATCATCCGAATACCGTTCGCATTCGGCTCTTTGATGAGGACAAGGAGCTTGAACTCGTTGGAATATCGATTGGTGGTGGGACGATTGAAATTACCGAACTTAACTCCTTTAAGCTTAAGCTATCCGGTGAAAATCCAGCTATTCTCGTTGTCCACAATGATCAGTTCGGAGTGATTTCCGCCGTGACAACGGTGATGGCGAAAAATAAAATTAACATTAGTCATATGGAAGTATCGCGCAAGGAAAAAGGCAAGATGGCAATGATGGTTATCGAGGTCGACCAAAAGATCGATGAGAAAATTCTAAATGAGTTAGAGGAACTTCCAAATGTAACTCAGATTATTAAGATGGTAGAATAATAGCTTTTTGATTGATTACAGCCTAGAAGGAAGGGAAATTGAAGAACATGATGTTTCGAAGTGTTGCGGAGCTTGTTGAACTCGCTGAAAGCAAACAAGTGAAAATCGCAGAGGTTATGATTCAGCAGGAGATAGAGGTAACAGGATTATCACGGGAGGAAATCCTATCCAAAATGGATCGCAACTTAACGGTGATGGAAGAAGCGGTCGAACGCGGACTAAAAGGAGTCGTCTCCGTATCAGGACTGACTGGGGGAGATGCCGTTCTTCTCCAAAAATATATTAACAGTGGAAAATCTCTCGGTGGGAATCTTTTATTAGACGCTGTCAGTAAGGCGATGGCAACAAATGAAGTAAATGCGGCGATGGGGACCATCTGTGCCACCCCAACCGCTGGCTCTGCGGGAGTGGTACCAGGTACTTTATTTGCGGTGAAGGAGAAGCTAAATCCGACAAGAATGGAAATGATAGAATTCCTTTTTACAGCTGCTGCCTTCGGATTTGTCGTAGCCAATAATGCCTCGATTTCTGGTGCGGCTGGAGGATGCCAGGCAGAGGTTGGTTCTGCAAGCGGGATGGCAGCCGCAGCTATTGTAGAATTGGCAGGTGGAACGCCAAGTCAATGTGCTGAAGCCATGGCGATTACTTTAAAGAACATGCTTGGTCTTGTTTGTGATCCAGTAGCGGGCTTAGTAGAAGTCCCATGTGTGAAAAGAAATGCGATGGGTGCATCGAATGCCATTACAGCAGCGGATATGGCACTAGCGGGAATCAAAAGTCGTATTCCTTGTGACGAGGTCATCCATTCGATGTATTTGATCGGGCAAACGATGCCAACCGCTCTGCGAGAAACTGCAAAGGGCGGACTAGCAGCTACTCCGACTGGAAAGAGGCTTGAGGCAGAAATATTCGGTCGAAAAGAATCGGTGGAGCCAGGGGCTCAGAAGTCACTATTACTTCATTTGTTACCGAAGGAGTAAGAGGTAGAAAATTCCTTGTTCCTGTGACAAAGGCAAAACTGTTGATTTATCGTCAAATTTTTCTTTAAGAAAATATAGTAGTCTTCAAGAAAAATCATTTATAATATAGGCATAAATGACTATTGCGTATCATATTTTATGGATTCGATGATCATCCTTTCGTATTTGGGCACTTGAGAGGCTGGGAGAAAGTGGTGCAACCGGCCTTGGTTTAAGGTCGGTTTTTTTGATCTCAGAATCTGCAGGACCAATGAAAAAAACGGTCAAAGGGGTAAACAACTTGAGACGATGGATGAAAAATCATTTTTTGAAAGTGAATGGAGCTATTATTATAGTTTCCATTATACTAACGTTGTTAGCGATCATTTATAAAGAATCTTTATATGGAATCTTCGGTGAGGCTAACTATTTATCTTTACATATTATTATGGAAATCTTCATGGTCGTCGTATCGTTTACCATTGCTATTCAAGCATGGATGATGTTTCCGCATGTTCTGTCCAGTTATCGATTGTGGCTAGGCAGTCTTTTTTTCACGATAGCATTGCTTGAAGTACTGCACCTTATCTCTTATAAAGGAATGCCGTTTTTTATCACAGAAAGTTCACCATATAAAGCAACCTGGTTTTATATCGTCGGAAGATTGACCCAAGCTCTTGGGCTGCTAATCATTGTTGCATCAAGGGATCGGAAGGTATCTATCTGGTGGAGATGGAAAGGGTACTTGCTTGGGGGAGTCTACACCTTCATATGGGCATTCATTATTTTCAATCCTGCCAACTTTTTGCCTGAATTGGTTATCGATGGGCAAGGAACAACGATTTTGAAAAATAGTTTGCAGTACATCGCCATCATTCTTCAGATTGTCTGTATTATTTTCTTAATTAGGAGGCTCAATCAGAATTCTAAGGAAACACTTCATCTCATGCTACTTGTTGCTTCTGTTTATTTAATCATCGGAGATTCTATGTTTACCTCTTATAAGAGCGTTTATGATATTTCAAATTTTGTAGGGCATTTATTTCAATTATTTGGTTTTTACTTTCTTATGCGTTCTTTTTATTGGACCTCTGTAGAGGAGCCGTTTCAAAAGCAAAAGGAGGCCCAATCTCAGCTGCGCTATCTTGCCTACCATGATGAATTGACAAAGCTACCAAATGGACGCTTGTTCAAGGAGCGGCTTGAAGATGAGTTGAAAAATATGGCAGGTATGAAGAAAGCTATTCTTTTTATTGATATTGCGCGATTTAAGACGGTTAATGAATCCCTCGGACATTCCTTTGGAGACCTTGTTCTTAAAGGAGTTGCTCAGAGGATGAGACAAATATTGCCTACCCACCTCTTAATTACAAGGATGGGTGGGGATGAGTATACCGTTCTCATGTCCGAATTAACAAGTGAAAAGGATGTCATTTCGATCTGCAAACAGATTCAAAATGCGATGAATGAGCCTTTTCAAATTCAGCATTTACGACTCAATGTGACATTAAATATTGGTGTTTCCATTTATCCTGAGCATGGCAGAACGGAAACAGAGCTATTGAAGCATGCTCATGTTGCGATGAATGAAGCTCGAAATGAAGTCTATCGATATAAAATCTATCAAAAAGAAATGGACAAACAGCTTATGGACCGCCTCGTGCTAGAGCAGGATTTACATAGAGCTTTAGCAGAAGGGAATCTATTTATTACATACCAACCGCAAGTGGATCTGCGCACTGGTCAAATTATGGCCTTTGAGGCCCTACTTAGGTGGAGGCATCCCGAGCGTGGTCTCATTTCTCCTAGCGATTTTATTCCTTTAGCAGAAGAAACAGGACTTATTATTCCAATTGGCGAATGGGTGTTGAGGGAATCTTGCAGGCAATTGAAGGAATGGCATCGCATGGGCTTGCCGAAAGTTGGAATTTCTGTGAACCTATCCACGAAACAATTTTTCCAACAAAATTTGCCAGAAATTGTTGAGGAAATTTTAGCTGAGACGGGACTGTCACCGCATTATTTAGAGCTTGAGATAACCGAAAGCATGACAATGGATGTGAGTAACGCCACGCTTATCCTTCAAGAATTCAGGGATCTGGGCGTGAAGATTGCGGTTGATGATTTTGGAACAGGTTACTCATCCCTACATTATTTAAGAGACCTGCCGATTGATCGGTTGAAGATTGACCAATCCTTTGTGAAGGATATTATTCTCGACAAAAGAGAAGCAGCCATTATTTCCATGATTGTCTCAATCGCTCAGCATCTTCAAATTGAGGTCATTGCAGAAGGGGTCGAATATGAGGAACAGCTGCAATTTCTGCGGGAGCATGATTGTATGCAGATTCAAGGGTATTTGTTCAGTCCTCCTCTTACGGCTGAAGAAGTGGTAGTAAAGTTCATCAATATTCAGGACAAAGCCCACCAATATCGGTGATTACTCAATGGATAGGAGAGCATAATGATAAATTTAATTAAGATCCCAAAAGAGGATGAATATATTTTACACAATCTCATGCAATTTTATATTTACGAATTTAGTCAGTGCATCCCTTCGATCAAGTTAGAGGAGAATGGTTCGTTTGCTCCCTTTCAGTTAGAAAAATACTGGAATGACCCCAATTTTCATCCCTTTTTTATAAAAAGTGAGGAGGAGTTTGTTGGGTTTGCCTTAGTAGAATGTGATTTCAATGAAGGTCCACACTCCATTAATGAATTTTTCATTATGTCTAAATTTAAGGGAAGAGGCTTTGGGAAGGAAGCGGCAACAAAGATTTTTAGAATGTTCCCTGGTAAATGGATGATTACGCAGATTGAAAAGAACTATCCTGCCCAGGCTTTTTGGAGAAGTCTCATATACCGTATTACGAATGGTAATATGGCAGAAAGGTATGATGAACACCGGAGATCGATACAGGAATTTCATACTGATTTTCTTGTTGACAATTAAATAACTGAGGAGTATTTTAATAACAAGCATTGACCATTCTTTTGTTAGG